>CAMOIK010000012.1 GCA_946615875.1 uncultured Verrucomicrobiota bacterium
CCGTGAAACGCGCCGCGAGAGCCGCCTTGCCCTGCCGCCGCAGAATATGGTATAATATGCCTCATGCTGTTGAAGATAGAAGACTTGTCGGTATCCTTTCGCAATGACGACGGGGAAGAGAATCCTGCCGCGATTGACGTGGATTTGGAACTGGAGCGCGGCCAGGTGCTTGGGATTGTCGGCGAGTCCGGCAGCGGCAAGAGCACCGTGTCGATGAGCGTCGCGCGCCTGTTGCCCAGCCCCCCCGCTTTCTATCCAAAGGGGAGGATACTCTTCGACGGCGAGGATATGCTGACCATGCCGCTGGAGAAGCTGCGGCGCAAGCGCGGCAAGAACATAGGAGTGATATTCCAGGACCCCATGGGGTCGCTCTCGCCGCTGCACAGGATCGGCGACCAGCTGGTCGAGACGATACTCCTGCACGAGCGCATGACGAAAGCCGCCGCGCAGACCATGGCGCTGGAATGGCTCGGCAAGGTCGGCATCCGCGACGTGCCGGTGACGGCCAGGGCCTATCCGCACGAGCTTTCAGGCGGGATGCAGCAGCGCGTGATGATCGCGATGGGGCTGATGCTTGGACCGGACCTGGTGATCGCCGACGAGCCGACGACCGCGCTGGACGTCACGGTGCAGGCGCAGGTGCTGCGGCTCATGAAGGATCTGCACCGGGCCAACTCCGGCGTGCTGCTGATCACGCACGACCTTGGCGTGGTCTCGCAGATGGCCACTCGCCTGGCGGTGATGAAGAGCGGGCGCGTCGTGGAGCGGTCCGACAATCCCGCCGAGTTCTTCGCCGCCCCCCGCCACCCGTATTCGCAGGGACTGATACGCGAGGCTCGCAAGATGGAGTTGAAGTAGCGGGCAGATGGCAGTCGGCAGATGGTGGGTGGTAGATGGCCGCGTCGCCCGCAAGGCGCAATTTGTCTTTGATCAATCACAACTCACGCTCGACTTTATCCAATGAAACGCATAGGAATAATAGGCGCGGGACGCTTTGGGCTGTCGCTGGCGGAGTCGCTGGCGAACGCCGGGCTGGAGGTCGTCCTCATAGACCGCAACCGCCCGGCCATGCAGGCGGCCAGCGAATACGTGACCGCGATGCAGGGCGACGCCACGCAGCAGCACGTGCTGGAGGAGGCCGGCTTCGGGGAGTGCGACCTCGTGGTCGTGGCGATCGGATCCAACATCGAGGCGTCCACGATGGCCACCGCCAACTGCAAGGAGCTCGGCGTCCCCAATGTCGTGGCGAAGGCGGCCAGCGAACTGCACGGCAAGATACTGCGCCGCCTCGGCGCCGATACGGTGATCTACCCCGACCGCGACAGCGCACACCGCCTCGCCCGTTCCATCGCGAAGGGCGACATGGTGGATTTCCTCGAAGTCTCGGAGGGGTTCTCCATCGCCGAGATAGACGTGCCGGACGGAATGCGCGGCAAGACACTGGCCGGCGCCGACTTCCGCAACGCCACCGGCCTCACCGTCCTGTGCATCCGCCGGGCCGACGCGAACGACCCGCTGAAGCCGCGCACGATCGTCATCCCCCAGGCGTCCGAGACGCTGCTGGGAGACGACAAGCTGATCGTGTTCGGCGAAACGAAGAAGCTCGACTCGTTGAGCTGAGGTGCGTGGAGCGGCGGCGGGCATGAGCACACTGCGCATAACGGGCGGACGATCGGTGGCCGGCACGCACATGGTGCACGGCAACAAGAACGCCGTGCTGCCCATGATCGCCGCTTCGCTGCTGACCGCCGAGCCCGTGACGCTGACGAACGTCCCCGACATCGCCGACGTGGCCGTGATGCTTGACGCGATAGCGCGGACGTTCGGCACGAAGGTCAAGCGCGACATGGCGGGATGCGCGGTCGTTCTGCACACGCCCAAGCTCAAGTGCGCCCGCCTCGGCGCGGCGACGGCGGCAAAGCTGCGCACCAGCTTCCTCTTCGCCGGCCCGCTGCTCGCCCGCGTCGGGCGCGTCAGCCTGCCGCCGCCCGGAGGCGACGCCATAGGGCACAGGCGTCTCGACACCCACTTCGCCGGCTTCCGCGCGCTCGGCGCCAAGGCCGTGGCCGGGCGCAAGACCCTGCGCTTCCGCGGCGAACTCAAGGGTGCGCGCATCCTGCTCGACGAAGCGAGCGTGACCGCCACCGAAAACATCCTGATGGCGAGCGTGACCGCCAAGGGCAGGACCACCATCTACAACGCCGCGTCGGAGCCGCACATCGCCGACCTCGCCGCCATGCTCAACTCCATGGGGGCGAAAATCTCCGGCGCCGGCACCAACCTCATTTCCATAGAGGGCGTGGAGCGACTGGGCGGTTGCACCGCGCGCGTCGGCTGCGACTACATCGAGGCAGGGTCTTACATCGCCGCCGCCGCCGTCACGCGCGGCGAACTGGTGCTGACCAACATAGACCCTGAGCCTTTCGACGTGCTGGAAGGCGCGTTCCGGCGCTTCGGCGTGACGTGGAGCATAGACGCCCGCGAGCGCACCCTGCACTACGTGCCGAGAAAGCGCCTCAAGATGCACTACGACCTGGGCGACGCGATACCGAGCGTCGCGGACGGCCCCTGGCCCGCCTTCCCGTCGGATCTGATGAGCATCCTCATCGTCCTCGCCACGCAGACGAGGGGGACGTGCCTCTTCTTCGAGAAGATGTTCGAGTCGCGCCTGTATTTCGTCGATAGCCTCCGCCAGATGGGCGCGAAGATCGTCCAGTGCGATCCGCACCGTGTTGTGGTGACGGGGCCCAGCCAGCTCTTCGGCGGCTGCTTCGCGTCGCCCGACATACGCGCGGGCATCGCGCTGGTCATCGCCGCGCTCGCCGCGCGCGGCGAATCGCGCATCTTCAACGCCGAGATCGTCGATCGCGGCTACGTGGCGGTGGAAAAACAGCTCTCGGAGCTGGGCGCCACGGCGACGCGCTACGACTAGCGCGCCGACCCCTCCGCTCTCTCGGAAACGAAAAGGCGCGGCCGCCGGGCTCGCCGGCGTCCGCGCCTTGCGCCGTTTGCGGCGCGCGCCTAGAAGCGGCTCTCGAAGGCAGCCTTCTTCTTCTGGCTCTCCTTCTTGCGCTCCTTCTTCAGCGTCGCCTTGCTGACGCGGCGTAGTATGTAGGTGTTCTCGTCGGTGTCGATATCGTCGAGCTCGAGGTCTCCCATCGGCTTGGCCTTCGATGTCAGGGGGCCGGTGCGGGTGATCACCACGCGGCCGACATCGTCGCCGTCGAAGCCGAGGAACGCGCCGGTGTCAGGATCGACCATGGGTTCGTCGTCTGCCTCGATCAGATCGAAGACGTCATCTTCCTTGACTTCCTCGTCCGTCATGTTGATCGTGATGTCCTTCTTGCCGACCTTGATGACCTTGGCCGGGTATGCGAGGTCGCGCAGGGCGTCGGCCGCCATGTGGCAGGCTTCGTCGATAGCGTCGCGCATTCCCTGGCCCGTGGCCGAGGAGAACTCCGAGGTGGACATGGCCTTGTCGATGCCGTAGCCGATCGCCGACTTCTGCGTGAGGATCTTGCCCGTCTCGCCGTTGGTGATCTTGATCTGCAGTTCGACCTTGGACTTGTTGACGGCGGAGGCGACGCCTTCCGTGCTGCCGCCGGACTTGTCGGCGCCGCAGAAGAGCACGTTGCCGTAGATGACGTAGGAAGCGGCTTTCATCTTGCCGGACTCCGGCGCGTCTGCGTCTTCGCCGTCGGTCATGCCGGAGGCGACGAGGTTCTGCTCGCTCATGGCGGCCTTGAGCTGCTCGCGCTCAACCACCTCGAACTTGCGGGAACCCACGATGCACTGCTGGACGCGCGCGCGGATCGTCTCGAAGACGCTGTCGGGCGCGTCGCTCTTGTTCTCGAACTTGTTTATGGCCACCACCATGCGCGTGGCCTCGGCGCCGCCGTTCTTGCTCTTCTTGGCTTTTTTCTTCTTCTTGGGAGCCTCTTCGGCGGCTTCGTCGCCGTCGTCGGCGTCCTGCGCGAGCGCCACCGGCGCGGCGAAGGATAGTGCGAGAAGCCCCATCAGCGAGAGCTTCGTCAGTGTCTTGGTGTCCATTGTCGTTTTCCTTTCTCGTCTTGTGTTTTGGTTTGGTGTTTCGTCTGCCGCGATCCGACTCAGAGATCGTCGAGATCCTGGGGAATGAACGGCGATTCTACGATGCGGAAGGCGCCGCCCGGCTGGCGCTCGGCGACGGCCATGACGAAGCGGTGCTTTGCCTTGGGGAACTTGAAGATCAGCTCCAGCTTCACGCCCTCGTCGCCGCTCCGTGTCTTTGCGGCCTCCAGTATGTTCTCGTCGAGGAGTCCGCCGTTCGTTTCGGCGTCCGACTCGAAGAGCTTGCTGAATTTCTTCAGCGGGACCTTGCGCCTGTATTTAGGAGACATCGCCCACCACAGGCGTTCGTAGTCCTGGTCCTTCCAGGCCTTGCAGAAGTAGCGCACGAGCCTGCGCGGCTCGGCGGCCTCCTCGGCCGGAGGTTCGGGCGGAGGCGGCGGCTCGTCGTCGGCGGCCTCTGCGGCGGGCGCGGCGGGAATGGCTGGCGCGACCACCGGCACGGCCACCATCGCCGGCACTAATACCGCCGCCGCCGGCGCGGCGGCGACAGGCGCCTCGGCCTCGGCGGCGGGCTTGGCGGGGCGCTTCTTCTTGCGCCGCACCACCACTTCCTCGTATTCGTCGTCGCCGTCGGCGGCTTCCGCCGCCGGGCAGACCTGGCCGGCCGCGAGGCAGCCGGCGCAGGCTAGCAATGCCAATGTCTTCATGGTGAAGCCCTGGCTTTAGTTGCCGAACGTCTCGCCCAGGCCCGTGCTTTCCATCAGAGAGGCGCCGAAGCCGCGGGAGGTCTCGAGCACGCGCACGTAAACGCCCTTGCGCACGTTCGTGTTGTCGGGGTCGTCCACCGCCACCCACGCGCTCTTCTCCTCGACGCGCTTCACTTCGCCGGTCGCGATGTCGTTCATGTCGCGCTTGTCGCCGCCCACGTCGGAGTTGTCCACGATCTCGTAGAAGCACACCTTGGTGCCTTCGCCGATGCCGTAGTTCTTGCCGATCGAGATGCGCGCGGCCGCGCCGTTGCCCTTGGTCTGGAGGACGCGCGCGGGCGGGGCGTATTTGGCGGCGATCTTCGCGCAGAAGTCGCGCGCCGCGATTTCCGCCGCGCGGTTGAGCGCGGCGATCAGATCGACCTCGCTGGAGGCGCTGCGCGTCGGCGGCTTGATGCTGTCGGTCATGATCACCCTCTGGTTCGCCTTGCTTATCCACTTGAAGTCGAACACCACCTCGAACGAGTACGACGAAGCGCTGGGGCTGACCGTCAGCGAAGCGATGCGCGCCACGACCACGAAGTCGGCTTCTACGCCGCTCACGTCAATGTCTTCGGCGTCGGTGCCGGAGGCCACGGCGTCCTTGATCAGCGCGGACTGGCTCTTGCGGTCCACGACCTCGAAGAACGCGAACCCGGCGAGCTTGGAGCAGAGGGAGCTGTCGAGCGATTCGCCCACCTGCTTGTAGTTCGCGTAGTCGCCGACCGACGTGATGACGGAAACCTTGGCCTTCTCCTCCTGGGTGGCGAGCGTCTTGGGCGCCCCTTCGTCGACGTACACCAGGGAGTCCTTCTGCCCGACGGGCATCGCTTCCGGGTTGAACGCGCATCCTGCGAACAGGGCGGCGATGCCTGCCCCCGCGATTATTCTCTTCATGTCTTGCCTCTTTCCTTTGTTCTCTTGCGCCCGCTTCATGTGTCGCGGCCTGGCGCGCGGGTATTGCGCCATGCCGTGCGCTTCAGGCGACCGCGCAAACTCCAAGGAAAAGAAATCCTCTAATCCGCGCTTTGCCGAGGCTGTAGGAATGGCCCATGAGAAAACACGAAGAGAGGAAGTGCTCGCGCACTTTCCTGCCAAGTGTCGTTCTCGGTGAAACTTCCTACATTTCAGCAACGACCGCTTTGCAGCGAAATCAAGCATCCGAGGGGTGGAGAAGGCGGTCGGCTCTCTTGCGTCGCTTGACGCGCCCGGTCAGTTCCCCGAACTATGTCATCCCTGCCTGCCGGTCCTTCGGCCGCTGCGTCGCCGCCTGCGGACGCAAAACCTGCAAACAGAAGGTAGCGGTATTGTAGCATTTCCCGCCGCCAGCGTCAATGGTCTCGGCAAAAAATTTTCACGCTTTGGGCACTAGACCGCGATTTCCGCCGCCGCGCTCTCCTTAAATATGGTATAATATGCTCGTTCGCCAGACCAGCGGCCAGTAGCGGCGGTATTAGTTTTATCTCCATCCCACTACCTATCATCCACGCACATCGACAAAATGAAAGACTGTATTCTCGTTCTCCTGACTGTATTTGGCGGACTCGGCACATTTCTATTGGGCATGAAGCATCTGTCAGAAGGGCTTCAAGCCGTTTCGGGACGGGGATTGAGAAGGTTCATGGCGCTGGCGACCACAAACCGCTTCGCCGGGATTTTGACGGGCATGACATCTACGTTCGTCGTGCAGTCGTCGTCGATTATCACGGTGATGGTGGTCGGGTTCGTCTCGTCAGGGATGCTGAACCTGACGCAGGCGATAAACGTGATCGTTGGCTCCAACATAGGAACGACGGCGACGGCGTGGATCATCGCCTACGTGCCAGACGTGCGGCTGCTGGCGCTCGGGGTGGTGGCGGTCGGCTCGCTCTGCTACTTCTTCGTGCGGCGAGAGTTCTGGCACCACTTCGGCCTGACGCTCCTCGGGCTGGGTTTCGTGTTCATGGGGCTCTACTGGATAAAGGAGGGCGTGGAGCCGCTGAAGAACAACGACGCCGTGCTGGAGGCGTTCAAGTCGCTGGACGCGAAATCGTTCTTCGGGCTCCTGAAGTGCACGGTAGTCTCGCTGGTCTTCACGGCTCTGGTGCAGTCGTCCGCCGCGACCACGGCAATCGCGATGACGCTGGCGTCGCAGGGGCTGATCACGTTCGAGGCGGCGGCGGCCACGGTGTTCGGCATGAACATCGGCACCACGGTCACCGCTTGGATGGCCGCCTTCAACTCTACGGCGGAGGCGAAGCGCGCGGCGATGGCGCATACGCTCTTCAATGTCGTCGGCGTCGTCATCCTGCTGCCGCTCTTCCTGCCGGTCGTGATCCCGCTCGCGAGGGCGGCGTTCCCGGACTGCGCCACCAACATCCCCGCGCCCATGGCCGCCGTCCACACCTTCTTCAATGTCGCAACCACGCTCGTGTTCCTCCCGTTCGTCGGGACTTTCGCCAGGATGGTGGAGCGGCTGGTGCCCGCGAAATCCCGGCAGACGCCGAAACTCACCGTCCTCGACCCGCGCGTCAAGCGCTCCCCGGCCATCGCGCTGGACCAGGTCTCGCGGGAAATCTCGTTCATGGCGTCGTCCGACGTCGATCTCCTGGGCCGCTTGCGCAAGATCCTCGCCGGGCAGGGCGACTCCGACGACGAAGCGCACATCGTCAAGCGCGAAGACATCCTCGACAAGGTCCAGCAGGAAATATCCGCGTTCATCGGCACGGTCATGACAGGCCGCCTGTCCTTCGCCGAAGCGGAGCGCGCACGCTCGCTCCTGCGCCTCGCAGACGAGTTCGAGTCCGTGTCGGACGTGGCCCCGGCGATCCTCAAGACGCTTCGCAGGATGCACGACAAAGGCCTGGAGATGTCCGACGTCTCAGTTTCCGCCGTTCTCGCCGTCCATGACAGGGTGGCGGCGTTCGCGGACTCCGTATCCACCGCCCTCAAGGCGGAAGGTTCCGCCATCCTTTCGGCCGACTTCGCGCCAATCGCGGCGGAATCCGCTGCGATACGGCAGTTCATCCGGCAGACGCGGCAGCACCAGCTTTCTCGTCTCGACGGCGCCGACGACGGCGCGCCGATGCGCGTCCTCATCGAGTTGGACGTGCTGAGCGCCTACGAGCACATCCGCGGCTGCTACGAGAACATCGCCGAGACCCTTTCCGGCGGCAAGAAGCCTGCCGCGTGAGCGCGCCGTCGCCCGTGGCCGCGAAAACCGCCGCCGCCGCGCCACTTGACCCTTGTCGCACAAATATGGTAAAATATTCCGCAAAGGCAGAACAGGAGAGGATTGAAGGAATGAACAAGTATCTTGACGATTTCATGGCGACGTTTCCCTACGAGGGGCTGACGTACGACGACGTGACGCTCGTGACGCAGTATGCGGACTTCTTGCCGGACGATGCGTCCCTCGAGACCAGGCTCACGAGCCGCACGACGATGAAGATACCGTTCATGTCGGCCGCGATGGACACCGTGACGGAGAGCGCCATGGCGATTGCCATGGCGTTGGCGGGCGGCATCGGCGTCATCCACAAAAACCTCGAGGAGGATGAGCAGGCGGCGCAGGTCGCCAAGGTCAAAAGCTACCTCAACGGCCTCATAGCGAAACCGATCTGCTTCCACGAGAACGACGACATCTCCTTCCTGCGCAGCGAGAAGCGCCGCATGGGCCTGAAGTTCAACGGCTTCCCGGTGCTCGACTCCGAAGACCGCCTCGTCGGCATGATCACGTCCAGCGACATGCGCTTCGCGCCTATGAACGCGATGACCCTGAAAGACGTGATGCAGAAGGCCCCCATCACCTCCGCGCCTGATACTTCGCTGAAGAAAGCCTACGACCTGATGCGCAGTGCCAAGGTCGGCAAGCTGCCGTTGGTGGACGGCGAAGGGCGCGTAGTCGGCCTCTACTCCTTCACCGACGTCCAGCGCCTTGTCGAAAACAAGAACCCCACCTACAACTGCGACGACAGGTTCAGGCTGCGCGTGAGCGCCTCTGTCAGCGGCGGCAAGGGCGACATATCGCGCATGGAGAAGCTCGCCGCGGCCGGCGTCGATGTGGTCGTGGTGGACTCCGCCCACGGCCACTCGAAGGGCATAATGGAGATGACGAAGTACATCGTCAAGCACTTCCCCGGCGTCGATGTCATCGCCGGAAACATAGCGACGGGCGAGGCGGCGGTGGCGCTGGCGAAATGCGGCGCGCACGCCGTCAAGGTCGGCATCGGCCCCGGCTCGATCTGCACCACGCGCGTCGTGTGCGGCGTGGGCATCCCGCAGCTGACAGCGGTCTATAGCGCGGCCAAGGCGCTGCGTGGCACCGACGTCGCGGTTATCGCCGACGGCGGCATCAAGCTTTCCGGCGACGTGCCCAAGGCGATCGCCGCCGGCGCCGACTCGGTCATGCTCGGCAGCGTCCTCGCCGGCACCGAGGAGAGCCCAGGCGAGAAGATCTACTCCAACGGGCGCCAGTATGTGGTCTATCGCGGCATGGGGTCGATGGCCGCGCTGAAGAACGGCAAGGGCAGCCGCGCCAGATATTTCCAGGACAACGAGGCGGAGGAGGATCTCGTGCCGCAGGGCATCGAGGGCATGGTGCCCTACTCCGGGCGCGTCAAGGGAATCATGACGCAGTTCTGCGGCGGCCTCCGCGCCTCCCTCGGCTACTGCGGCGCGCGCACCATCGCAGAACTCAAGGAGAAAGGCAGGTTTTACCGCGTTACGACGGCAGGGCTGCGCGAGGCGCGTCCCCACGACATCACCATCACCAAGGAAGCTCCGAACTACAGGACGTGAGAGATAATGGGTTAGGGGCTGGCGGCAAAAGCCAAGGATCGGCAATGTCGAATCTGGAGACAGTGACTCACGAAGGCGAGAGAGGCGGGTATTTGGGCGGAAATTCCGGCCATGCCAGGCTGTTTCGCCGACAGCGACGCATTGGCGGAGTTGAAGTCGGCGATGAAGCGTGCTGTGGTCAGACGCAGGTTGTCCGTAAAAGGGCGGAGGAAGCGCGTTTTGGCATGAAACCGCTCACGGCAGAAGCAGTCGAGAAGCTCCTGCGCATGCGCGGGTTTGTAAAGGCGTTTGGTTCGGGGTCGCATTTCGGCTGGCACAATCACAGACGGGACGCAAGGCGGTGGTGCCGCATCATGGCAACAGGACGCTCGACCAAGGTTTGTTCAATGCGATATTCTATCAAGCGGGGATTCCAAAACCAAGGCGATAAATGAAGAAGACTTGGCAGGATTACGGCAGGGAGTGGCTGGACACGCTGGTGGTGGCGATCAGCGTCGCCATGGCGTTCCGCGCATATTTCTACGAGCCGTTCAACATTCCGACCGGCTCCATGCAGCCCACCCTCTGGGGCTACCACACCGTGGCCGGCACGGAGAAGGGGACGTGGGACCGCTGGCCGCTGTCGTGGGCTAAGTGGCTTTGGACCGGAGAAACGGTGGTGGAGTGCAAGGCGCCGTCCTCCGGCGTGGTCCGCGCGCAGCCGCGCAACGACGGTTTTGCGAATGTCTATGTGGGGGCGAGCAGGGAGTCGTTCAAGCTGCCCACCGACGCCTGCGCGGGGATTGTCGGGCGCATGGTGCGCAAGGGCGAGACAATATGGAAGGGGACGGTGGCGACGGGGGACTTCATTTTCGTCAATCGTTGGATATGGAACTTCCGCCGCCCTCGCGTCGGCGACGTGATGATATTCTCGACGACCGGGATCGCGCCGTCCGATGACGGCCAGTATCAGGGAGCCGACGGGCGGCGCTATCTGCTGCAGCAGGGCACTCACTACATAAAACGCATGAAGGCGACGCCCGGCCAGACCTATGTGCTGGAGCATCCGGTGCCGGGCCGTCCTGAGACGGTGACGATGGGCGAGGACGAATACTTCGCCTGCGGCGACAATTTCGGAAACAGTCTCGACAGCCGCTACTGGGGACCTGTCCCGGGCGGCAAGCTGCGCGGGCTGGGAAGCGTCGTGTTTTGGCCATTCAAAGGATGGAGGGTGATAAGATGAGCGAAGAGCAGTTGATTGCGACCCCTGGCGTATTCGGGGAAAACGGCAACTTCCTGCTGGAGCGCGAGCTCGGGCGGGGCGGAATGGGCGGCGTTTACATGGGACGCGACAAGATGCTCGACCGTCCCGTGGCCGTCAAGGTGATGCTGCCGGAATACGGCAGCGACGAGGAGTTCGTCGGCAAGTTCAAGAAGGAGGCGCAGGCCGTCGCCCGTCTCATCCACCCCAACATCGCGCAGGTATATTCCTACGGCATAGCGAACGGCATGCCTTACATCGCGATGGAGCTCGTCGCCGGCGGCTCGCTCGACGCGCTCATGAAGAACAAGGGCAAGGATATCGACGTGCCGCGCGTCATGAAGATCTGCGAACAGGTCGCGCAGGCGCTGCGCTGCGCCGCCGACCAGGGCCTGGTGCACGGCGACGTCAAGCCGGAGAACATCCTCCTCGACGCGAACGGCAACGCCAAACTCGTCGATTTCGGCCTTGCCGCGATGCAGAAGGACACCGACGAAATCTGGGGCACGCCATACTACATCGCGCCGGAGAAGTGCCGCCACCAGCAGGTGGACTACCGCGCCGACATGTACTCTCTCGGCGGCACCATCTACCATGCGCTCACAGGCCAGGCCCCGTTCGAGGGCGACGACGCCAACGATGTCGTCAAGGCCCGTTTCATGGGTCCGCCCAAGAAACCCAGCGAAGTCAGGCCAGGCCTCTCTCCGCAGATCGACAGGCTGGTCATGACCATGCTGGCGCTAGAGCCGCAGGACCGCTACCCCAGCTTTGAGGCGCTCCTGGAGGATTACAAAAAGGTGATGACGACGGGCCTTTCCATGACGTCGCCCATCGACGCCGACGCGCCGGAGGCGGGCGGCGCCCGCAAGGTCGCGCACAAAGGCGGCAAGAGGATCGTCATGCGCCACAACAAGGGCTTCAAGGTGAAGGGGCCGCTGGCCGCCGCGGTCGCCGACGCCGAAACCCCTCAGCCCGGCGGCGAGCCGGCTTCGGCGGCGAGCGCCGACGACGAGGAGGAGGGTGGCGGCAACCTCGGCCTGAAAGTGCTTGGCATCGTGGGCGGCGTGTTGCTTCTCATCGCCGCGATAGGCGGCGGCCTGTGGTGGTTTGTGCAGCATTCCGAGGACGTGAAGCAGGAAGAGGAGGCCGCGCAGCTGCGCGGCATCGTGGAGAAGGCGCAGGTTTCGCTCAAGCAGACCCGCCAGTTCGCGATCGAGCACGCCGACTCCTTCGACAAGGTGGCGGCGGAGTCGCTGGCCGACTGCGAAAAGGCTACGGCGGACATCCGCAAACTCCTCGCGCCGCGCTATTCCGAGAACATACTGGCGATGCTCAAACCCGCAGAGCCTGCCGATCTGGTCGCCGCGCGCGCCGATCTGGAAAAGCCGCTAGACGCACAGCCCGCGCCGGCTCCCGAGCCTGCCCCGGCCCCTGCTCCTGCTGCTCCGGCGCCGCAGGCCGATGCTTCTGCACAGGCGGCGGACGCGCCAGCGCCAGCCGAAGGCGCCGCACCCGCAGAACCTGCCGCCGCCCCCGCCGCGGAGACGCCCGCCGCCCCGGCAGAGGAGGTCCCCGCCGTCGTCAAGAGCGTGAACGAACTCTGGACGATGGCCTATGGCGTCCAGACGAGGGCGTACAAGATCCGCCGCGAGGTCAATGCGCTGGTCGCCGACATCGACAAGGCGCTCGCCTCCGTCGGCGAGCAGACCGTCTCGCTGGCCAACTCGTGCGCCGACAAATACAAGGAGATCATCGGCAGCCCCGATACCGAGAAGGCGCAGAAGGACGCCGGGAAGATCGTCGCCCGCTGCAAGAGCGTCAAGGAGAAGGAGGCGCGCCGCCTCCGCCAGCTTTCCCTCGACGAGGAGAAGGTCGCCAAGAAGAAGCGCGACCGCGTGGACTCGCTCACCAAGACCCTGAACGAGAAGACCGCGCTCCTCGAAAAGGCGGAGGCCGAAATCGCCGAGATCAAGCAGTGCTTCGCTTCGTGCGTCGATGCCGGAACGGGGGTGCTCAAGCACTTTGCGTGGGCCGACATGAGGCGCAAGCTCAACGCGCTGCCCGTCGAGACCGCCTATGCGCAGAACCAGCTCCGCAAGGAGCTTCGCAAGGTTGACGCCCTCGAATCCGCCCAGAAGATCATGATCGACAACCTCAAGGGCTACACGTTCACCCGCGCCATACGCAAGGGCCAGCCGGGCATCAAGGGCGGCGCCGTCGCCTCCGCAGACGCCAAGCAGATAGTCGTGAACGTCAACGGCAAGAAGAAGAACATCACATGGGTCGCGTTCTACCGCGACTACCACTCCAACCTCGACGAACTCATCGGCAAGTTCATTCGCGACGGACGCAAGAATCCGAAGAAGCGCCTCACCCACAACCAGTGGTTCGGCGCCATGCTCGGCACCGCATACACCCTGCGCAACCTCTGCGCGGACGACGACACCGTGGGCGCCTTCGTCGAAAACCTCGTGAAGGAGGCCGTCATAGCGGAGATACGCCTCCAGATGCGCAACGGCATCGAATCCGAGGAGGAGACGCCGCCGCCGCAGGACGACAACGAGAAGGACGAGGACATCAAGGCGCTGAACGAGAAGATCAGGGAGGTCGAAGCCAAACTCTCCGCGATCGACATCGAGACGCGCAAGGTTCCGTTTTACCGCGAACTCTTCCCCGACATGGACTACGACCAGCTCTCCGCCAAGGCCGCCGAAGAGTGATTCCCGCAGGAACCTCCGCATGGACAGTGACGAAAAGTCTATACGCGCCATGGTGCGCATGGCGGTGGAGAGTTTCTCGCTCGCTTTCGCCGCCAGGCACGTGGCGGATGCTGACTATGAGGAGGGAGCGCTGAACATGAAGATGCACAACGTCTTCATTGCCGCGCTTGGCCCGGAGATCCTCTACTATTCGGCCTTGGTCCGGTCGCTTGAGAGCAGCCTCGGCTCGATGCTGGAGAAACTGGCCGTGAACATAGCGCGGCTCCATTACGAAGTGAGCCGGGAAGTCGTCGGCAGCATAGGCCGGCGGCAGATCGATTTCATCGCTGAACTTCTGGAGAGCTACAAGAACACAGGCGGCGCGAACCACAAGTCGCCCAGAGTGGAGGACTATCGCGGCATCTTGAAACTGGCCTCTGGCGACGGGTTGCACGAAAAGCGCCACGCGAGCGACTACTGCCTCTACGACCCGCAGGACGGGATGCATTACCTGATCGCGCTGAAGGTCGGCGGGGATTTCGACAACAAAAAGGCCCGCTCCGAAAAGGAGGCGCTGCTCGACCAATACTGCCTGCTGGCCAATTCCCTCGGGTCGGAGGAGAAGATACGGATCTATTTTGCCACGGCCTACAACAAATATGGCGAGAGAATGGCGTGGAAGCAAGAGATGGTGCGGCAGTTCTTCGCCGACGAGGAATTGCTGATCGGCGGCGAGTTCTGGAACTTCATATGCCGTTCCGAGCGAGGATACGAGATTGTGCTTGACGAATACAGTCGCAACGCGCGATGCATCGTCGATGCTTTGGACAGGGTAAAGGCGGCGTATCTGCCGGGTGCCACACGGGAAGGCGATGCGTGACGTAAGGCTTGCTTTGGGCGACAGCCGCCGGCTTTTGCGGGGCGTGCGGGACAAGTCGGTCGACAAGAAGGCGGAGCATCTGACCATAACCAACTATCGATAGCGGCGCGGTGCGGCGGCCGGGAGCGGTCCGCCCGCCTGCAGGAGCGAAAGGCTTATGAACTACCTCACGAAGATACTGAATGCGAACGTCTATGACGTGGCGGTGGAGACGCCGCTCGACGAGGCGGCGGCGCTTTCGCGGCGCCATGGCTGCCGGTTTCTGCTGAAGCGGGAAGACCTGCAGAGCGTGCATTCCTACAAGCTGCGCGGCGCATACAACAAGATGTCCTCCCTGCCCCGCTCGGAGCTGGAGAAGGGAGTGCTGGCGGCTTCCGCCGGCAACCACGCGCAGGGCGTGGCGCTGGCGGCCAAGCGGCTCGGCGTGAAGGCGACGATCGTGATGCCCGTGACCACGCCGGAGATCAAGATAAACGCGGTGCGCGCGCTGGGCGCGGACATCGTGCTCCACGGCGACGGGTACTCGGACTGCGCGGAAGAGGCGGCTCGGATAGTCCGCGAGACGGGCGTGACCTTCATACCGCCCTACGACGACCCTGACGTGATCGCCGGGCAGGGAACCGTGGCGAAGGAGATCCTGGAGCAGGCGGGGCGCGACCTGACGAGCGTTTACGTGCCGATAGGCGGCGGCGGGCTCGCGGCGGGCGTATCGGTGTATGTGAAGTCCGTGCGCCCCGAGGTGAAGGTTTACGGCGTGGAGCCGGAGGACTCGGACTGCATGAGCCAGTCGCTGAAGGCCGGGCGGCGCGTGACGCTGGAGAACCCCGGGCTGTTCGCCGACGGCGTGTGCGTGAAGAAGCCCGGCGCGGAGACGTTCCGCCTCTGCCGCGAGAACCTTGACGGCATAGTGCGCGTAACCACCGCGGAGACGTGCGCGGCGATCAAGGACATCTTTGAGGCGACGCGCGGCATCGTGGAGCCGGCCGGCGCTCTGGCGCTGGCGGCGGCGAAGAAGACCGCGAAGAAGGGCGACGTGGCGGCCTGCGTGATTTCCGGCGCGAACATGAACTTCGACCGCATCCGCTTCGTGAGCGAGCAGACGGAGATAGGCGAGGGGCGCGAGGCGATCTTCGACTGCGCGATCCCGGAGGTGCCGGGCTCGTTCAGCCGTTTCATCGAGCTGGTGGGGCGGCGCAGCGTGACTGAGTTCAACTACCGCATGGGAGAGGGCGTGCTGGCGCACGTGTTCGTCGGGGTGGCCGTGAAGGACATGGAGGACCGCAAGGCGCTTCGCCAGGCGTTCCGCGCGGCGGGCTTCCACTGCATCGACCTCAGCGACAACGCACTGGCCAAGGAGCACGTGCGCCACATGGTCGGCGGGCTGGCGAACTTCATCGAGAACGAGGTCGTATATACCTTCGAGTTCCCGGAGCGGCCGGGCGCGCTCACCGACTTCCTCTCCGTGATGGCCGGGCGCTGGAACATCTCGCTCTTCCACTATCGCAACCACGGGGCCGACCACGGCCACGTGCTGGCCGGCTTCCAGGTGCCGCCGCAGGAGAGGGGGGCCTTCGCCGACGCGCTCGCGCAGATCGGCTACGCCTTCTCGGATGTCACCCGCGACCCGGCATACAAGTATTTTCTCGGCCGCAGAGGCAGAAAGTGAGGCATTGAATGAACATCGAAAAGAAACTAGAAGATTCTCGCCTGACGATCGCGCTTGACGGCAGGCTCGACACCAACACCTCGCCGGAACTTGAAGCGGAGCTTTCGCTCGACGGCGTCACGGAGGTCGTGTTCGATCTCGCGGGGCTGGAGTACATCTCGTCGGCGGGCCTGCGCATCTTCCTCGCCGCCCAGAAGAAGATGATGGCCGGCGGCGGCAAGGTGGTGCTGCGCGCCCCCAACGCCATGGTCCGCAGCGTCCTGGACATCACCGGCTGCGCCGACATCTTCGAGGTGCAGTGACCAACGGGGAACGGGATGAATGGCGGACGGTGAATGAAGAACGACGGGCAACGGGCTTTGGCGGTTTGCAAGGTTCGAGAAGTTTGAAAGGCTGAACGGGCGTCGCTCCCTCCTTTCAAACATTTCAGACCCTTCGGACTCCTCGCCCCTTCCCTCCTTTCCAAGCCTCTCGCACCTCTCAAACCCCTCGCCCCTCCCAAACCTTTCAAACCTTCCACCCCTCTCAAACCTTCTCAACTCCCCATGCGTCGGACAGTCTGCATAATACTAGGAACGGCGGCGCTCTACGCGACGCTGATGGCGGTCGTGTGGGGCATCTGCACCGGCCAGGCGAAGCGCAACACGGAAAACCTTCTGGACTACGCATTGACGGATTTCCGCGACGCGACGAACGGCGCCATAGACACGATGCTGACGCAGGTCTGCGAGGAGATGACGCGGCTCTTCGGGCATCCGCAGGTGTGCGGCATGGCCGAGATGCAGCGTCTGGCCGACCTGGTGGCGGTGGACGAGATCAACGTGGTCGATCGCACCGGCCTGATCATCGCGTCCAACCTGGAATCCGAGCTCGGCTACTTCATGCCGAACCATCCTGACGCCGCCACGTTCCTGGTGCTCACCAACGGCACCACGCGCGTCTTCTCGCCGCCGTTCCGCGCCAGCGCCACCACGCCCGACAAGTTCTACAAATACACCGGCGTCGCCTTCCCCGGCGGCAACGGCTACGTGCAGGTGGGGCTTTCGGAAATGCACCTGGCGAGGATGTATCCCATCATACTCGGCCACATCTTCGACGGCTGGCTGATCGGCAAGAACGGCTTTTTCCTCTGCGCCGACATGAAGGAGGGCCGGCTGGTCGCCACCCCCGCCATCCACAAGGACGCCGCAGCCACGCTCGCGGAGACCGGCTTCGATCCGTCAGCCGTGCCGGAAGAACGCGGCAAGACGTTCAAGCAGCATCTCTTCGGCCGCCTGTGCCACTGCAAGGTGTACGACTTCGCGGCGCACCGCACCGTCGTGGCCGTCCCGCACGCGGAGTTCTACCACTGGCGCGACATCGTGGTCGTCGTGCTCGCCATCCTCCTTTTCGCGGTCCTGGGCGGCTTTGCCCTGTTCATCATCCGCGTTGCGGACGACTCCGACCGCCTGAAGGTCTTCTACGCTGAAGAGGAAGCGCGGCGTGCGAAGGACATGGAGATCGCCAAGACCATCCAGAACTCCGCGCTCCCCGCAGACCTGCCGGACCGCCCGCACTTCGCGCTCCACGCCTCCATGACTCCGGCGCGCGACGTGGGCGGCGACTTCTACGACTACTTCCCGCTCGGCCCGACGCTCGTCGCCTTCCTCGTGGCCGACGTCTCGGGCAAGGGCGTGACGGCGGCGCTATACATGATGACCGCCAAGACCCTCATCAAGGACATGCTGCTCTCCACGCGCGACCCGGCCGTGGCGCTTTCCCGCGCGAACGACGAACTCTGCGCGAACAACCCCGCCAACATGTTCCTGACGGCGTGGGTGGGCGTCTTCGACCTTGAGAGCGGCATCGTGACCTACGTCAATGCCGGCCACAATCCGCCGGCGCTGCTGCGCGGCGCCGAGGAGCCGGTCCCCTCGCCGCTGACCGAGCGCTCCGGCCCGGTGATGGCGTTCATGCCGGGCATCAGCTACCGCGCCCGCCAGGTGCGGCTGACGCCGGGCGACGCGATCTTCCTCTACACCGACGGCGTGACGGAGGCCATGGACAGGAAGGGCGAGCTTTTCGGCGACGAGCGCCTGGACGCGACGCTGCGCACCGTGCCCTCGCTTTCCCCGGCGGCGATCTGCCTGCACGTGCGCACGGCGGTCACGGCGTTCGCAGAGGGGGCGCCGCAGGCCGACGACATCACCGTGCTTGCGTTCCTCTGCAAGTCGCTCGTGCAGCGCAAGGTGCGCACCTTCCCCGTCTCGCAGGAGGCGCTCGCCGCCGCCATGCGCCACCTCGACGCCACGCTCGACGACATCAAGTGCCCGAAGGCGATACGCGGCGCGTTCGACATAATCCTCGACGAGGTGGTGTCCAACATCGTCAAGTTCTCCAAGGCGTCGGGCTTCGAGCTGGACATCGAGGCCATAGACGAGCCGCGCGGAGTCAATCTCGTCTTCGTGGACGACGGCGCACCCTACAATCCGCTCGCCCACGTCGATCCTGACACGACGATCACCGCCGACAAGCGCCCGATCGGCGGCCTCGGCATCCTGATGGTCAAGCGCCTTTCCGACGAGCAGTCGTACCGGCGAGAGCACAACCGCAACTTCCTCACGATCTTCAAGCGCTTCTAGGCGTCACAGCAGTCGCACCCGCCGC
>CAMOIK010000013.1 GCA_946615875.1 uncultured Verrucomicrobiota bacterium
TCTGGACGGGACGGCCCCGCGCAGCGTTTCGGCCGACAAGGCCGCTTCCTTTATTGAAGCGACGCGCGACCTGAAGGACTGGGACGGCGCAGGCAGACCCGCCATCGGCGTCCGTGCAATATCTCAGGAAGTCGGCTCTTCGCATATCTTTGTCGTTTCCCCGGTTTCCGGCGCAGAACGTCGCCTTTTCCTGCGTTTCCGCTGCCCTCCGCCCCTTAGCCCGTCCCCACGGCGTTTCCAAGTCAATGGAACGACCTAGGCAAGTCAATGGAACGGCTTGGACAAGTCAATGGAACGACTTGGCCTTGTCGTAGGCAGGGGAAAGCGCAGAGAATACGATTATGGAAATATTGCAGCGGAATGGCGGAAATCGACATTCCGGGCCGTTCGCTATCGGCGCAAAAAGTATGTAAAACCCGCAAACAGATGAAGTTATTTTGCAAATCCCAGCAAATTATTGTTTTTTCCACCCCCACCCCCCTTGATTTAGCGCACAAATTTTTGCTATAATATGGGCTGTCGCATGGGGCAGAGACTCCATGCGCATTAGATTATGACGGATACGTACGGTAAAACGCAGGTTCTAGTCATTGACGATGAGCGGCTTATACGGATGACGCTCAGCGCCAAGCTACGCCTGATAGGCTATACGGCGGTGTGCGTAGGCTCCACGGCGGAGGCTGTTGCGCTGCTGAACGACGGTGGGCACCGGCGTTTTCGTGCCATTTTGACTGACATCATGATGGGCGACATGGACGGGTTCGTGTTCCGCGACATACTGCGCGGCCTGGACCCAACGATGCCCATCTTCTTCATGACGGCTCTCGACCCGGAGGAGGGCGGCGGCTTCCTGAAGCGCATACTGGAGGACGCTAACAGCTACTATCTCCCCAAATCCGTCAAGGTGGAGGTGCTGCTGAAGCGCGTCCAGAGCATTGTCGCCTCCCGCAGGGTCGAGCAGTTCATCGAGCGGCAGGTCGAATCCTCCCGACAGGCGCTGGCGCTCGCCGCGCACGTGCAGCGCAGCATGCTGCCCACCCGCGCGCTGATGACGCCGCGCGGGTTCTACACCACCTGGTGGCAGCCCAAGGACACCGTCTCCGGCGACCTCTACGAGGCCGTGCCCTTCGGCTTTGGCTGCTACCTCTACGTGCTGGGCGACATCCAAGGCCACGGAACCAGCGCCGCGCTGGCGATGACGGCCGTGCAGTCCTTCCTCAAACAGCTCACCCACCGCGAAGGCGCGCCGCTCATGGAGCCGCAGGACATCGCCAACCTGATGCAGCGCTTCTTCCGCAACAACCTTCTCGACGTCTCCTACATGACGGCGCTCATCTGCGTGCACCGCCCGCTGAACAACCAGGTAAGGTGGATCAGCTGCGGCGCGCCGGACCTCGACGTCATCGACCCGGAGAACCCGAACCTGCCGCCAATCAACCCGGAGCACCGCGGAGGAATGCCCATCGGCCTCATGCCCGACACGGTATATACGGCGGACGACGTGGTGGTGACGCCGCTTTCGCCGACGGCCCTGTGCGTGGCCTACACCGACGGCATCCTCGACCTCGCGCGCGACCCGGAAGGGCTTGAGCAGATGCCGGACGACGAACGCCGCCGCATCCGCAACGAGCTCTTCCTCGACGCGCGCATGAACGGTTCGATCGCCGCCGCCCCCTACAAGTTCATGGAGGCCTGCAAGGCGTATGGCTACACCAACTACGCCGACGACGTGACCGAGCTCATCTTCGGCGGCACCATCAACCTTGAAGGCATATTCACCAGCTCCGTGCGCATCAACGCCGACGAAATCGACGGCATGGCGCAGCAGGTCGGCGCCTGGTGCGAAGAGCAGGGGATGGGGCTCGACGTCGCCACCAAGGTGCAGCTCGTCTTCGAGGAGAAGATGATGAACCTCCACGACCACGGTTTCGACGACCGCGAGCGACTGCGCGAGACCGCCTGCGTGAGGCTGCGCAGGCTGCGCGACTACGTGGAGATGACGATATGGGACTGCGGCACGCAGGACCCCAGCATCGAAGTCGCCGCCGGCAGCACCTCAGTCGCCTTCGAGCTCGCGAACAAGGCGTTCGGCGGCAGGGGGCGCGGTCGCCTCATGATGCGGGAGATTTGCAACGGCATCGCGCGCAACCGCTACGGGATGCTGAACGAGACGATATTCAACATACCGTTGAAGGCCAAGGAAGAGGAAACTCAAGGAGTAATGCAGTGAAACAGTGTTGCAGGGACTATCTGATGGATCAGTTCGGCGACATGGACGTGTCGCAGGAGATCTACAACGAGTACGTCGCCTCAATGAAGGCGAAGCTGGGCGAGGCCGAATCGGCCCTCTCGCAGGGCGAATGGATGCCGCTCGACCGCATCGCCCACGCGATCAAGGGCAACGCGCTGGCCTCCGGCGACAACGACGTGGCAGACACGGCCATCGCCCTGCGCAACGCCGCCAAGCTGGCCGACGCCGCCGCCGCCGCCGCGCTGGTGGGCAAGCTCAAGAACCTGGCGCAGGAGCTCTAGGCGTAAAACGCGAAACGGGACGGGAATGCGCAGTCTTCTCGAGAGAAGCGGCGATACGGACCTGGACGGTCTTCTGAAGGAGCTGGCGTCGCGCTCGCACGGCAACTCCCGCAGAAGCCTGCGTCTTTGGGCGTGGAAGTTCACCGTGCGCAGTTCCTACGCCTTCAAGCGCCTCTTCGACATAGTGGGCAGCGCCGTCGGAATGCTGCTGCTCTCGCCCGTCTATGCGGCGATCGCGCTCGCCGTCAAGCTTTCCAGCCCCGGGCCGGTCATATTCTCGCAGATCCGCGTAGGGTGCAACGGCCGCCACTTCAAGTTCTACAAGTTCCGCAGCATGCGGCAGGACGCCGAGGCGCTGAAGGCGTCGCTCGCCGACCAGAACGAGTCCAAGGACGGCGTGATATTCAAGATGAAGGACGATCCCCGGATAACCAAGGTCGGGAAGTTCCTGCGCCGCACCAGCCTCGACGAATTGCCGCAGCTCTGGAACGTCTTCATAGGCGACATGAGCCTCGTGGGGCCGCGCCCGCCGGTGCCGAGCGAAGTCCAGGAGTACACGCTGGAGGACCGCAAGCGCCTGAACGTCGTGCCCGGCATCACCTGCCTCTGGCAGATCAAGGGCCGCAGCGACATACCGTTCAACGAGCAGGTGCGCCTCGACAAGGAATACATACTCGCGCCGAGCATCTGGAAAGACCTCGCGATACTGCTGAAGACAATACCGGCGATCATCGGCGGAAAGGGGGCGTACTGATGAAAGGCGTCATCTACGTCCCCTCCATACCGCACACCGAGTGGCTGGACGAAATCCTGCCGGGCTTCAGCCCGGCCGAGCTGCCCGTCGCCGGGCGCCGCATCATCGACTACAACATAGAGTTCGTGCAGAAGAGCGGCTACGAGATGTGCGAAGTCCTGGACTGGCGCTTCTCCCGCCGCATGGAGGCTTCGTTCGCCGACCTCACCGCCACCGCCCTGCCCATATTCTACCAGCGCGGCAACGGCCGCCAGCCCTGGGGCCTCATAGACCTCATGCGCATGGCAACGCCGCTCACCACCCACATAGAGGACGACATAGCGGTCGCGTGGGGCGTGGGCCTCCCGGACGGACTGGCCGACGCGCCGGAGTTCGAGCCGCTCAATCCGGGCGAGTGCGCCGACACTCCTCCGGGCGCATACAAGCGCATCGACGGCAGATGGATGCGCTTCAAGCACAGGATCATGACCATAGCCAGCCCGCGCGACTGGCTCGACGTCAATCTCAAGGTGCTCAACTCCCCCAAGTGCTTCACCCTGCCGGGCTACTCCGCGGAGAAGGACGTCTATCTCGGGCGGAACGTCGTGCTGGAGCACGGAGTCGATGTCAAGCCGCCCGTCCTGCTCCACGACGACTCCTGGTGCGCGCGCAACGTCACGCTGGAAGGCAACGTGATCGTGGGCAGGGGCTCGTTCGTAAGCGAAGGCGCCTACCTCAAGAACACGGTGGTGGGCGACGACACCTGCATCGGCAGGGGACTCGAGCTCGAAAACAAGATCGTCATCGGCCGGCGCATAATAGACGCCGACACGGGAGTGTACACCGACATCGAGGAGCCGGGCATCGTCAGGGGCATTGGCGGAGGCGGCTTCCTCAAGAAAGCGCTGGCTTTCATTCACGGCAACTCGCGCGGGAGGGCGGTGTGATGGGGCGCTTCGCGGCAGGAAACGCGCCGGAGATCGACCGGCTTGTGGCGGACGCCGTGGCCGGCGTCGCCTCGGCCATCGCCGCGCTCTCCGTCCCGCGCCTCGCGGGCGTGGTGCTCGGCGGCGGCTACGGCCGCGGCGAAGGCGGCGTGCTTTCGCGCCCCGGCGCCGACGACAGGCTCTCCAACGACCTGGACTTCTACGTGGTGACGGAGGCCGGCGCGAGCGAGGCCGACATCGACAGGATCGGCAGGATGCTCAAGCCCGTATCCGACGAGTGGACGGCGAGGCTGGGCGTCGATGCCGACTTCTGCCGGGCCAAGACGCCGTGGAGGCTGAAGCACGACGAGCGGCGGCTCATGGTGCAGGAGCTGCTGCGCGGATACTGCGACGTGTTCGGCAGGAAGGGCGAGGAGCTGTTCGCGGGCATAAGCCGCCTGGAGCCGTCCGCCCTGCCCTGGACGGAGGCCGTCCGCCTGCTCGTCAACCGCGGGGCCGGTCTACTGCTCGCCGCCGCCGAGCAGGCCTGCCCGGCGCAGGAGCCGGGCGGATCGCAGGATTTCATCGCCCGCAACATAAACAAGTGCGTGTTGGGCGCGGGCGACGCCAGGCTGATCGCCTCGGGCCGCTACCGCTGGCGCATAGAGGAGCGCGCCGCCGAGCTGGGCGACGCCATGTATTCGCGGGCGGCGGAGTGGAAGCTGCGTCCGTCGCCGTCGCCCATCTGCGACTGGGAGGCGGCCAGGGCGGCATGGCTCGACGCGCAGCGCGAGATATGCGGCGATCGCGCCAGGCGCCCGCGCCGCACCATCTACAGCGCGGTGCGCTGGGTGGCGCGCCGACGCACCATCGGCCCGCTGCGCACGTTCGGGCTCGACCCGGAGGTGAGGATGCTGCGCTCGATGCGCGGCGTGCTGGAGGCGCGGCTGCCGTTCCCGCCGGCCCTGAAGAAGGACTGGGCGGTGTTCAACTGACGGCGCAAATGATTTCTGACAAGACGAACAAGGAACAAATAGCAAAGGAAAACGCCATGACATGGGAAATAACAGAAGAAGGAAATCTCTTGAAGGTTTCGATCGAAGGGCGTCTCGTGGCGGCCGGAGCGCCGAACCTCAGGGAAGAACTTCTCGGCAAGATGTCGGAAGGAAAGAACGTGCTCTTCGACCTCAGCAAGATGGTGCACATCGATTCCAGCGGACTCGGCGTCCTCGTGCAGGTGCTGCAGAAGGCGAAGTCGTGCGGATCGAAGGTCGTGCTCGCCGCGCTCCAGCCAGGGCCCAAGATCGTGTTCGACATCACCAAGGTGAGCCGCGTGTTCGAGATCGTCCCCACGGTCGCGGACGCCAAGTTCTGAGCGGCGCGGACGGTGTGCAGGCCCCCGGAGGCGTCCGGGGCGGTCCGCCGTCCGGCGTCCGCGCTCCACGGCAGTATCAGGGAGAGACATGAAACGGATGCTTGCGACAATCCTTGCGGCGGCGGTTGCGTTGTGCGCGCGCGCCGAGAGGATCATGGTGGCGGACTGCGAGCGCGACGCCGGCAGGGACTACTGGGCGGCGCACGACGTGGAGTTCTGCAACCGCGTCATGAACGAGGTCTTCGCCATGGCCGGCGTGGAGCCTGCGAGGTCCTCGTTCGACGCCGACGGGATGTTCTCGGTGTCCAACGCCGAGGTGATATGCTCCGCGTTCAGGACGCCCAACCTCCTCAAGAACTACGACTTCCCGCTGCAGCCGCTGGGCAGAATGCACTACGCGCTCTACACCACCCACGACCGCGCGGAGCTCATGATGTCGATGAAGATCACCGACTGGCCGCGCATCAAGGTCGCCTACTCGCCGGTCTCGCAAGGGCGCGACGACGACCGCATAAACTACTTCCAGCACGCCAACCTCCATCCAGAATACGTCGAATACCCCACCAGCGTCGGCGCCGTGGAAGCGCTTAGGTCCGGCGAGGTCGATATACTGTTCCTCTACACGCCGTACGGCCGCCGCCCGGAGGGGCTTGTCGAGGTCGTCCCGATCGGAATGCGCAACATCTACTTCGCCGTCCGCAAGGACAGGCCGGAGCTGCTCAAGCGCCTCTCCAATGCGTATCGCGAGTGGTACATCGACAATATCGACAAGTACGACGCCTGGCGCGCGGAGCTGCTCGGCGTGGCCAAGCCCAACAAGCGCGTGCGCATCGCCGCCTACGTGCGCGGCGACCTCTTCAGGGTGACGCCGGACGGCGTGCGCTCCGGCGTGATCGAGGAGTGGCTGCGCTCGCTCTGCGCGCTCACGCACTGGACGCCCGACTACGTGTATGGCGACTACGACCAGAGCATGGAGGACGTGAAGAACGGGCGCCTCGACCTCATCGGCGGTCTCGGCTTCGTCGCCAACCGCAGCAACGCCTACCGCTACCCGCACACGCCCATCGGCATGCTGCGCGTGTATCTGTGGACGCAACGCGGCAGCCCCTACGAGGCCGGCAAGCCGGAGACCTGGGCCAACATGAAGATCGGCGTGCTCAACGGCACGCTGAGTTCGCGCCGCGTCAAACAGTATCTGAAGGATACCGACGAAGACTTGAACATAACCATACACGAGTATCCCACCGACAGCGCCCTGAAGGAGGCGTACTTCGGCGGCGAAGTCGATGCCTGCGTGGATATAGAGATGTCGGAGCTGGCGAACGAGAGGGCGCTGCGCATATACGCCTCGCACCCAATGTACCTCGTCTCGACCGTCCACAAGAAGGAGCTCTTCGACGAGCTGGAGCACGCCCTCGACGAGGTGGTGGACGACTTCCCGAAGTATATGCGGATGATCAGCGAGCGCCACTACGGCTCGCACAGCGAACTTTCCGAGCTTTCCGTCAAGGAGACGCAGTGGCTGCGCGAACGCCTCAAGGACCCCACGCCCATCACCATAGACTTCTCCCCGTGGCCGTTCCCGATCAAGGACGGCACGGGCCGCATCACCGGGCTGCCGAGACTGCTCCTCGACGAGATCGGGCGCAAGACGGGGCTGAAGTTCCGCGTGGCGCAGCAGGTCGGCATCCAGACGTCCGAGGCGAAGTTCCTGCGCGGCGACACCATGTTCTGGATACCGTATCCGGAGCGGCCCGAGTCGGCCGTCTATGGCGCGGTCTCGGTCTTTTCCCTCCCCGTCCCGCAGTCGTGCAGCGAGCTTTACGGCGTCACGGACTTCCGCACCGAGTTCGAGATGTTCACCTCGCGAGACACGCCGCAAGAGCTCGTGTCGATCCTGCGCAAGACCGTGAACGGCCTCGACCCGATGCTGTTCCAGGAGATGTTCATGGCGGCGGCGGCCGGCCGCATGGCCGAGCGCACGTTCTTCGGCCTCAGCGAGAGCGAGTTCAAGGAGTACGCGCTGACCGTCGGCAGCGTCGTGCTGCTCTTCATCCTCGTCTATAGCGCGGTGATGATCGTCCTGCTGAAGCGCCAGGCCCGCCGCGCCGAGAAGGCGGCGCACGTGGCGCAGGAGTTCGCGCAGGCCAAGACACGCTTCCTGGCCATGATGTCGCACGAGCTGCGCACCCCGCTGAACGCCGTGATCGGCTTCGCCGAGTTCCTTGCCAAGGATTCGAGCGACGGGCACCGCAAGGAGTACGTGGACGGCATCCTGAAGAGCGCCACCGCGCTGCTGGAGCTCATCAACGACATCCTCGACTTCTCGAAGATCGAGGCCGGCGCCATGAAGATGCGCGACGACCGCTGCGACGTGGAGAAGATCATAGGCGAGCTGCCGGCGATATTCGGCTACCGCGTCCGCCAGCACGGCGTCACGCTCGACGTGCACCGCGCAGGCGAGGCGAAGCTCCCGGTGGTCAAGCTCTCGCGCCAGGGGCTTCGCCAGGTGCTCCTCAACATCGTCGGCAACGCCGCCAAGTTCACCGAGAAGGGCAAGATCGTGGTGGAGTATGGCTGGCGTCCGCAGACGAACTGCCTGCACCTCGAAATCTTCGATACGGGGCGCGGCATCTCCGAGGAGAAGATGCGCAAGCTCTTCGACCCGTTCCAGCAGGACATCGCCAGCCGCATGCTGGACGCCCGCGGCGACGAGACCAAGGGCACCGGCCTGGGACTGCCGATAGTCAAGCGCCTCATCGACAGCGCGAACGGCACGATCGACGTCAAGAGCGCCATCGGCAAGGGCACGCGCTTCGTCATCGACATACCCGACTGCGAGGTGGTCGCGGATGCGACTGAAGCCGAGAAAGCCCCGGAAGCGCCGGCCGTCTTGAAGGCCGCCGCGCCCGCCAGGCCCATGGCCGCCCGCGTGCTCGTGGTGGACGACATGATCATGAACCGCAAGATACTCGGCATACACCTGGCCAACCTGGGCGCCAAGGACATCCGCTTCGCGGAGAACGGCAAGGCCGCGCTCGAGGCCATGAAGGACTGGTTGCCGGACGTGGTGCTTTCCGACATGTGGATGCCGGAGATGGACGGCGCGATGCTGGCGGAGAAGATGCATGAGGATCCGCGTCTGCGGTCCGTGAAGGTGGTGGCCGTAACGGCCGACGTGGACGTCGATTCAACCTACAACATGCAGCTCTTCAGCAAGGTGATGGCCAAGCCCGTCACCAGCGACAAGCTCAGGAAGCTCTTCGAGGAGATCTGACGCCATGCGTCTTCTCGTATCCTGCATTCCGTACGACGGGGGCAAGAGCGGCATTTCCGTGTATGTGCGGGAGGTCGTCAGGGCGCTGTTGGGGCAGGGGCATTCGCTTACGCTCCTTTGCGAGCCGGGCGTGGACGCGGCGGCGATAGCCGGCCGCGAGGTGGCGGCCGTCCACGCGCCCCGCTGGACGCAGCGGCCCGTGGCCAGCATGCTGTGGCACCTGTTCTTCCTGCCGGTCTGGATGCGGCGGCGGCGCGGCGACTTCGACGGCTTCGTGATATGCTCTGCGAACCGCCGCGTCTGCGCCGGCTACCCGCTGCCGACGGTGGCGACGGTGCACGACCTTGCGAACTTTCACGTCCCCGGCAAGTATTCCCGCATGAGGATGCTCTACCTCGCCAAGGTGCTTCCCCACTTCGCCAAACGGGCGCACCGCCTCGTCGCGGTCAGCGGCACGACGAAGGCCGACATGGTGCGCTTCTGGCGCTGTCCGCCGTCCGCCGTGGCCGTCCTCTACAACGGCCTCGCGTCCCGCCACCCGGAACCTGAAGCGCGTGGCCGCGGGCCTGGCGGCAGCATGCTCTACATTTCCCGCATCGAGCATCCCGGCAAGAACCACGCGCGGCTGATAGAGGCCTACGGGAGGCTGCCGCGCGAGATCGCGGCGGTGCATCCGCTCGTGCTTGCCGGCGCCGACTGGCAGGACGCCGAAACCGTGCACGAGGCGGCGGCCAGATCCCCGAACGCAGACTTCATCCGCTTCACTGGCTTCGTCGAAGACATCGAGCCGCTGTGGCGCGAGGCGGCGTTCTACGTGTTTCCCAGCCTCTTCGAGGGTTTCGGGCTTTCGCTTGTCGAGGCGATGGACAGGGGCGTGCCGTGCGCCTGCTCCGACTGCGGTTCGCTCGGCGAGATCGCTGCCGACGTCGCGGTCACGTTCGACCCGTACAGCGTGGACTCCATGGCCGCCGCCCTCGATCGCCTCATTTCCGAGAGCCCTGCGGACCGCGAGCGGCGTGTGCGGCGAGGACGCGAGCACGCCGCGAAGTTCTCCTGGCCGGACCACGCGGCGGGGCTGGTCGCGCAGCTGCGCAAGAGCAGCGTCTTCGGCGTGCACATCGATTGCGAGACCAACGCGGAAGCGGTGGCGGCGGTCCGCGCAGGCGGAGGGAAGGCGTTCGCGTTCGTGAATGCGCACTGCCTCAACATCGCGTTCCGCGACGCGGACTACAAGCGGCTGCTGGCGACGCGCTTCGCCAAGGTGTGGCCGGACGGCACGGGCGTGCGGATGGCTGGCAGGCGCCTCGGTTTCGCCGTGCCTGAGAACGTCAACGGCACCGATCTCTTCCCGTTGCTGGCGGAGTCCGGCGGTCTTTCCTTCTGGTTCCTCGGCGGGCGTCCGGGGGTGGCGGAGGAGGCGATGCGCCGATGCGCCGCCAAGTTCCCGGCGTCGCGCTTCCTCGGCGCGACCGACGGATACCGCACCGACTGGAAAGGGGAGTTGCGCGCCATCGCGGCGGCCAAGCCGGACGTCCTGCTGGTGGCGCTCGGAGTCCCGCTCCAGGAGAAGTGGATAGACGCGCACATGGCGGAACTGGGCGGCGTCGGCTGCGTCATCGCCGTCGGCGGGCTGCTCGACTTCCTCAGCGGGCGCATTCCCAGGGCGCCCAAGTGGGTGAGGCGGCTGGGCGTGGAGTGGACGTGGCGCCTGGCGATGGAGCCGCGGCGGATGTTCCGCCGCTACGTGGTCGGCAACTGGCTGTTCCTGCACCGCGTGGCGCGCGAGCGGAAAGGCGGGGCGGCATGAGGATAGCGCACGTCCTGAGGAGGCTTTCGTTCGACGACTGGGGCGGCAGCGAGCAGGTGGCGTGGAACATCGCAAAGGCGCAGCTCGCCGCCGGCCACGAGGTTGCGATATTCGCGACAGACGCGCTCTGTCCCGTGGCGCACGAGGTGCGCGAGGGGCTGGAGATATCCCGCTTCCACCCGCTATACCCGTGGTGGCCGATGCCGGCGAGGCTGATCGCAGAACTGGACAGGAAGGGCGGCAACCCCTTCGTTCCGGGCCTCGGCGCCGCGCTGCGGGCCTGGCGCCCCGAAGCGATCCACTGCCACGCGATGGGGCGCATCGCGGAACTCTGCTTGAGGGTCTCGCGCCGCCTCGGCGTCAAGACGGCGGTGTCGCTGCACGGCGGCGGCGCCAACGTGCCGCTCGCGGAGGCGAAGAGCCTGCGTTCGCCGATAAGCGGCCTGTTGCCGTGGGGCAAGGCGGTCGATTACCTGATGGGCTGGGCCAGGCAAATCCCGATGGACGCCGACGGCATAGTCTGCGTGGGCGAAGACGAGTATGCCGCATACCGCGACCGGCATCCGCACGTGATATACCTGCCCAACGGCGTCGATTGCAAGGCGTTTGCCGCCGCCCGCGGCCGGTCCCGGGAGGGCCGCGACGGTCTGCGGATGGTGTGCGTGGCCAGGATCGACCGCCAGAAGAACCAGATGATGCTGGTGGAGGCGCTCGCTCGCCATCCGGAAATGCGGCTGCGGCTGGTAGGCCCGGTCACGCAGCCGGACTACCGCGACGAAATAGCCGCGCGCGCCGACGAGCTGGGCGTGGCGGGCCGCCTCGAAATCGTGGGCGCGCTGAAGCCCGGCAGCGCGGAGCTGGCCGAGGAATACGCGAACGCCGACGTCTTTGCGCTGCCGAGCCGCCACGAGCCGTTCGGGATCGTGGTGCTGGAAGCGTGGGCGAGCGGCGTGCCGGTGGTGGCGAGCGCGGTCGGCGGACTCCAGCGCCTGTGCGCCGCCAACGACGGCGCGGCGCAGCTGTTCGCGCCGGGCGACGCCGCCGACTTCGACGCCGCGCTCGCCAGGGCGCTGCGGACGAGGGAGGCGATGGTCGCGGAGGGCTTCGCGGCCGCCAAGAAGTACGACTGGCGCATTTTGTCGGCGAGGCTGGTTGAGTTTTACAGGGGATTATGATATAATTGCGCGCTGGAAGGCGATCTGACAGAGGATGGATGGCGATTTGACAGAGGAAGAACGCGAGCAGATGCGGAAGTTTGCCGCGTTCAAGAGGGTTTCGCTGGGCATTTTGGCGAAGTGGGCGTGGTTCGTGGTCGTGTTGTTCGGCGGCTTGGCTTTCTTCTTTTCCACTTTTCTCGTGTGGCATTCAGCCAGGAGCGTGAGCCGCTTCAGCGCCACCACGCGCCTCCTCTACTCGCCGCGGCAGATCGAGAACGCGCAGAACATGAGCGACAAGCAGCTCATGAGCGTCCTTGAAAGGCGCTCGCTGAAGCGGCGCGTCGGGCGGGTGCTGTCGATGCCGAACGCCGACCGCACGAGCCTGGTGACCGACCTCGATATCACGCAGGAGCGCAAGCCCAGCAACCTCTACACCCTCACGGCGCACGCATCCTCGTGGGTGGGAGCGGTGAGAAAGGTGAACGCATACGCCGAAATCCTCATAGACGAATACATCACCTACCGCAAGCGCGACCTTGACGCCTGGCGCGAGGTGCTGGAGCTGCGCAAGAAGAACCTCGGCGAGCAGATTGCCGAGCTGGAGGCGGAGGAGAGCGTGGCCAAGGGGAAGGCGGGGGTCGCCTCCCCGGTGGAGACGCTCACGATCCTGAACGGCCTCATATCGGACCAGCGCCGCAACCTGTCGATGCTGAGCGTCCAGCTGGCCAACGAGGACGTGAAGCGCAAGAAGCTCGAGGAGTCTGTGGGCAGGCTGGGCGACGCGATCGTCAAGTGCGCTCCGCAGATCAGGAAGAAGAGCGCCGAGCTCGCCGAGCTCGACGCGGAGATCGCCAAGCTGCGCGAGGTCTACACCGACCTCAACCCGAAAGTCAAGGGCAAGCTGGACGACCGCCGCGAGATGATGGACGAGTTCGCGGCGATGCTGCGAGAGAACGGCATCGAGGGCGCGAGCCTGGAAGACATCGAGATTGTGGAGCAGGCGGTGCGCGAGCTGGCGGACGTCACGATGCGCATAGAGGTGCTGTCCGAGAGCCAGCGCTCGCTGGAGAACGAGATAAAGCAGAACGAGGAGCGTGCCGAGGCGCTCACCGCCGCGATTCCGCAGATCGAGCGTCTGCGCCTGAAGCGCGACGAGCTGGAGCGCAAGTCCCGCGAGCTGGAGGAGCAGCAGGGGAACATCGAATATCTGCAGATGACGAGCGACAACGACCTGCAGCAGATCGAGCGGGCCGGCGGCGCCGGCGACAAGGGCCCGTTCAGCGTGAAGAACTTCGCCCTGGCGGTCGTGGGGGCCGGCGTGTGCTCTCTGGCCGTGACGTTCTGGATACTGGTGCTCGAGTTGGCTTTCGGCAAGGTGCGCGGCGCGAAGGAGCTGGCGGCCTTCGAGGACGTGGCGGTGATAGGCTCGCTGCCGAAGGAGCGCGCCGTCTCTGAGGCCATGGAGAAGGACGTGCTGGGCGTGGTGGCCCTCAATTTCTGCAGCGCGAACATCCCCAAGGGGATAATGCTCGTCTGCCGCCTCGCCGGCGCGCCGAAGGCCGAGAAGTTCGCGCAGGAGCTGGAATGGTCGCTTTCGATGGCTGGGCAGCGCATCTTCAATCTCGAAGTGGTGGCGAGCACCGACTTCTCGCCGCCGGAGGGCAGCGAGACGATGATAAGCACCGTGCGCAAGGGAGAGAAAGGCTGGTTCCCCGCGGCGAACAGATACGCGCTCGCGCCGACTGAAATCGAGCTGCTCAAGGTCGATGTCACCGCGCTGCGGGCGGAGTTCGACACGATCCTCGTGCACATGCCCGGCGGCCTGCGCCGCGGCGGAAACTTCTTCAGCCAGCTCCTCGACGTCTGCGAGAGCGCGCTGATAATCATAGGGGCGGGCAAGACTCCGCGCTCCGAACTGGCATACGTCAGGCGGCACGTCTCGGGGCTTTCCAAGCCGATGATGGGCCTGGTCTGCGACGCGTCCGCGCGGGTGGTCCGCGACGAGATGGAGGAGTCTCGCTAGGGCGGCCGCGTGGCGCAGGCGCCGGGAAAGGAGGATGGATGGCTGTTGATGGACGATTGGCGCTCGTGGCGCTTGCGGCGGTTCTCGCCGGATGCTACTCCGACCGCTGGACGAGCAAATACGACACCGTCTTCGGCATGGGCAACGTCGAGGACGACAACGCCGTGCTGGAGACCAGCGGGCGCGACGAGGAGAGCGAGATCGCCCGCATGGAGATTCTCCAGAAGCTCGCGGACGAGGAAGGGCAGGCCTACCGCATAAACGCCGGCGACCAGATCGACGTGCGCGTTTACGGCCACGACGACCTGAGCGTGACGACCAAGGTCAGCCCGGACGGCTCCATAGGCATGGTTTTCCTCGGGCAGGTCGAGATTTCCGGCAGGACTATCAGCGAGGCTCGCGACACGATAGAAAGCGGCCTTGCGCCGTACGTGCGCCACCCGGTCGTCGGCGTCACGGTGCTGGAGGTCTCGAGCGAGACGATCACGATATCAGGCGCCTGCGCGCGGCCCGGGCTCTACAACATATCCAGTTCGTCGCGCCTGGCCGACGCCTACGCGATGGCCGGCGGCAGCGACGAGCGGCTCTTCAACGGCGTGGACGTGGACGTTGCCGACCTTGAGAACTCGGTGCTGGTGCGCGACGGCATCGTGCTGCCCGTCGATTTCCGCGCGGCGATAGAGGGGGGCGACAGGCTGAACAACGTGAAGCTGCGCAAGGGCGACTACATATTCATCGCGCAGCGCATGGAGTCGAGCGTCACGATCTGCGGAGATGTCGCGAACCCGCACCGCCGTCTCTACGAGTCCGGCATGGGGTTGATCGAGGCGCTCACTTCCGCGGGGTGGATGAAGGAGACGCACTGGAGCCACGTCGTCATCATACGGAACGGCCTTTCCGATCCCAAGATGTACAAGGTGGACGTCGATGGCATCCTGATCGGCAAGTACAAGAACATAAGGCTGCGGCCCAACGACATCATCTACGTGCCCAAGGACGACGCCGCCGAATACAACGTGTTCATACGCAAACTCCTGCCGACCGCGCAGCTCTTCAGCCTCCTCACCTCGCGGGTCTCCGCCGTTTCGCAGTAGCCGACCGCGCCGTGAAATACATCGTGTTCATAGTCGCGGCGATCGGCGTGCCCCCGTTCGCGTTCATACTGTCGCAGAACAGGCGGTGGATCAAATACGCCTTCATCGGCGTCGTCGTGGCCATGTGCGTCTATACGCAGACCTCTATCAACTTCTTCTCCAACGAGAACTACCGGGGCAGCGCGCGCGGGATGGAGGTGAGCCTGGCGCACCTCATGGCGCTTGCGGTCCTGCTCGCGCTGGCGTTCGTCCGCAAGCTGAAATACTGGGCGCCGGACGCCGGCTACCGCCTGTACGTGCTCTATTTCCTGCTGTGTCTGCCGAGCCTTTCCGCGGCCGCCGACGGCATGATCGCGTGGTACGAGATATGGAAGATGATCATGCTCTACGTCTTCTACGTATCCGTCTTCAACTATCTGGCGGCGACGGACGACCTGAAGACGGTGACCGGCTGTCTCGGCGTGTTCGCCATCGTGAACATGCTGCTCGTGGTGAAGGAGCATCTCGCGGGGGTCTATCAGCCGCACGGCGTGTTCCCGCACCAGAACGGCATGGCCGTGGCGATGCACCTCTTCGGAACCCTCTTTTTCGCCGGCTACCTGATGCGCGGCCTGCGCACCAAGATGGGGCGTTTCAGCCTCGTGGCGTTCGCATGCGCCGCCGGCGGCACCGCCAGATCGTATTCGCGCATGGCGCTGGCGCTGATGCCGATAGGCTACGGCCTGACGTTCCTGCTCTGCGTGCTCAAGGGCAGGCCGCGCTACTGGAAGCGCCGCATCGCGCCGATCGCCATCCTCGGTTCGCTCGTCATGGCCGCGATGATGCCGCGCATCATCCAGCGTTTCCAGACGGCGCCAGAGTCCTCCGGCGGGACGCGCCTGGAGCTGGCCCGCGTGGCGATGGAGATGATCCGCGACGAACCGTGGCGCGGCGTGGGCATAAACAACTGGGGCATAAAGATAAACCAGCCTTACGAATACGCCGAGCGCGCCGGCCGCAACACCGGGCGCGGCGAGGATTTCAAGGACGGCATCGTCGAGACGGTCTATCTGCTCGTGGGCGCGGAATGCGGGCTGCCCGCGCTCTGCGCCATGCTGGCGTGGTTCCTGTGGTACTGGGCCAGGGCGCTCGCGCTCGCGTGGCGCATGAAGAACGACAAGTGGTTCTTCGTGCCGGCGGGGCTTTTCGGCGGCATGACCGTCGCGTATCTCCAGAGCTGCCTGGAGTGGGTGTTCCGCCAGCAGCTCAATCTCATCTGCCTGATGTTCATGTTCGCCACGCTCAGCTATCTCGACAAGCGTGGCAGGGACCCGCGTTTCAGTGCGGTCCGCGCGCGCATATCCGCGAAACCGCCATCCAAGGAGGCACAATGAAGAGCGACAACACGATAGTGACGATCGGCGACATCAACTACCTCTGGGGCATATTCATGCTCCTGGCCTCCGCCAGGAAGGCGGGCATGGATACGCCGTTCCTGGTGGGGACAAAGGCGTTCACGCCGCGCGCCGACCGCGTGCTGACGCAGTTAGGCGGCGTGACGCTGCTGCCGCTGGACACGGCCGGCCGCTCGCTCACCTGCCTCAAGGCCAAGGCGATGCTCCAGGCGCGCACGCAGTATGTGACGTGGGCCGATTCCGACGCCTTCTTCACGGGCGACGTCGCCGCCCTGCTGCCGCCTTCCTCGCCGGAACTCGCGCACTTCCGCCTGCGCGCGCCGGACGAAATGCCGCAGGCTTTCAAGGGCCGCTCGTTCGGGGAGGACGGCCGATCCATTCCGCAGGCCGTGCTCGCCGCATGGCGGCGCGACGTCGCGGAGGTCGCGGGCGAGGCCAGGCAGGCGCCGCGCCAGACGACCACCGGTTCGGCGGCCTTCTTCGCGCTTTCCCTGGACAGGCACGGGAAGTTCCTCGAGATATGGGACGCGCTCCAGTCGAAGGTGCTGCCGCAGCACGACGTGGGCGTGGTCGATCGCTCGCTGAAGTTCTACCACCAGCTGGACGAAAGCACGCTCAACGCCTGTCTGAACTTCGTCATCGACGCGCCGGAAATCGAGCAGACCTACCGCTTGAACAAGGATAGGTCGCGTCTCTTCGCCCATTTCATCGCGCAGCCCAAGCCCTGGGTGGGGTGGACCAAGAGCTCGTTCCGCTTTTTCGACGAATACGTGGCCGTGGCCGAATGGGCCGCGGCGCAGGGCCTGGAGCTGCCCGGCCCCATGCCGGAATGCCTGAAGGCGGGCAACAAGAACCGTTGCCGCGCACTCATCCCGTGGACCACGCTGAAGCCGAAAATCCTCCGCCGCCTGAAAAAGCTCTTCTGACCCTCCAGGCCGCAGGGCGGGCCGCCGCCGACCACCCTCTCTCCTCCCGGCTGCCTGGCACCGCCGTTCCAACGGCTTGGTGCGGTCGTTCCAACGGCTTTGGCAAGTCGTTCCAACGACTTGATGCGGTCGTTCCAACGACTTGGCAAAGTCATAGCCATGGGTTTGCGCGTTGATGCCGACGATTCGCGCCAGGCGCAAGGAGGGCGCGAAAGGCAATGCCTGCGCCGAAAAGCGGAGCGCCCCGCCAGGAAACGGTATCTTCTCCCGTGCCGATTGTTTCTTCGCCGGAAATATGCTATACTACGCGCCGTATCTGCCGGGAAGGGCATTTCACCGGCCGCACTCGCGCTCGTGGAGCGGGAACGGGGGCGCTTGCATGCAAAAGGAACAAAAAAATGAAGAAAGCGATGTTTTTCAACGGTTCGCCGCGCAAGAACTGGAACACGGCGAAGATGCTGGAAGCGGCGAAAGCCGGCGCCGAGGAAGCCGGCGCCGAGACCGAGTTCGTCAATCTCTACGACTTCGACTTCAAGGGCTGCAAGAGCTGCTTCGCCTGCAAACTCAAGAACGCTAAAACGAACGGCGTCTGCGCGATCCGAGACGCGCTCAGGCCGGTGCTGGAGCGCGCCCGCCAGGCGGACGTGCTAGTGCTGGGCGCGCCGATATACTTCGGCTATCCCACCGGCGTGTATCGCGCGTTCCTCGAACGCCTCGCTTTCCCGGTTTACAGCTACCGCTACGAGGACGGCAAGCCGCTCGTCTGCCGCGACAAGGTGGTCGAAACGGCCAACATCTTCACGATGAACTGCCCGGAGCCGATGATGAAGGAAATCGGCTACCCGCCAGTCCTCGAATCCAATACGCAGACGCTCAAGGCCGTGTTCGGCGCGTCGGAGACGCTCTACGCCTGCAATACTTATCAATTTGCGGATTATTCCCGCTACGATATGACGCTTTTCTCGGAGGAGGAGAAGCGCGCCTGGCGTGACGCCCACTTTGCCGACGATCTCGCCGCCGCGCGCGCCCTCGGGCGGCGCCTGGTCGAAAAGGCGCAGGACGCCTGCGAAAGTTGAGGCGTTTTGCCGCGCCGGGCGACGATGCTTCCCGTTGCATCCGCTTGCGCCCGCCGAGTCGCGATTTTCCGGCCGGAAAGTCGCCACCTTGGCCTGGAGGTTACCCATTTTTTGAGCGTGGAAATGCGCCGCACCTGCATGGATAAAGGCTGAAGTGCGTTTCGGGATGTGGTTTTCGGCGTTTCGCGTCCGGAACGGCTATCCGTCATCGGAGTCGAAGAGCTCGGCGAAGCCTGGCAGGAGCTGGATCGCCGGGACCTCTGGAGCTTTGGTGCTGGTCTAAAAAGATTTTGGTGCTGGTCTAAAAAGATTCTGGTGCTGGTCTAAAATGATTCTGGTGCTGGTCTAAAAAGATTTTGGTGC
>CAMOIK010000014.1 GCA_946615875.1 uncultured Verrucomicrobiota bacterium
TCGCCGTCGATACCGCACACGCGGACGACATCTATACGGCTTCCGCATACGTGATCGACGACATCACGGCTTCCGACCACAATTCTGTCTTTGTCGAATTCCATCTCCGTCCGCAGACGACATCGCTTGGCTGGATTGACGAGCGCTTCCTCACGACGGAGCGCACGGGGACTTGGGCTCCGGCAGTCGAATGGAACGAGAGCACTTGGACGGCTGAGCTTTCCGGCAACCATTCGTTCGAGCCAAATACACACTCTGGCGGCGATACCGCGACCATTACGCTGGCGTTGATGTTCGACTCCGTGCCGGAGGAAGAAATCAAGCCGGATGCCGCCGCGCACGGCGGCGTCTGGCTTGGCGTCAACGGCTCGTTGCAGATCTGGACGGGCGGCAAGTGGCTTGACGTGGCGGCAGACGGCGTGGTCCCGCAGCCGGGCGTAGAATACTGCTTCCGCGCCACGCTCAACTACGCCGGCCAGACATACTCCATGGACGTGCGTTCCAGCGGCGAATGGAAACCTCTCGCGACATCTGGCGGTGAGACGGCGTTCCCGTTCGCCGCGAAAGCTTCTGCGCTTTCGTCCGTGGCGTTTGCCGGCGACGGCGTGTTGCGCTCCATAGTCGGCGAGTGGATGGATGCGGAAGGCTTCGCCGCCGAAGACGAAGTGATGCTTAAAGACAACGCCTCTGTAATCCTTGACGCTGCCAGAGCGGCTTGGCTGAACAGCCTTGGCGATCGCGCCACCGTCGGCGGACGCCTCGCCTCCATCTCGGAGGCCGATTTCGGCAATGCGTTCCTTTGCAATCTGGACATAACGGCGGAGGATGGTTTCGGCGCCGAGCTCAAAGTCACGAGTGTATCGGTGGGCGAGCAGGACGTGACGGTGGCGGTGGAACTTGTGCGGCGAGGCAAAGCGGGACAGGCCATCAACGGCATTCTCCGGTTCTACGGCGCGGTCGCGCTCCAGGCGTTCACAGACCCGGATCTCAAGCCGTTGTCGGTCGATCCGGTCTCCGACGCATTCTTCGCCGATGGCGACACCGCCACCGCCACTTACGCCAAACCGGACGGCGCGAAGGACGGCGGCTTCTTCAAGGCCAAGATAGAGGCGCGGTGATGCCCGAACGACAGGCTTTCGCCGCTGTCCTGACTTTACGAGTGGCATGATGCCGTCACGACAAACCGCGCCAAGAAGCTACTCGACGAATACTCGGCCATCACCGCGCCTGTCTATGAAGACGTACTTCGGGCGCGTCTCTAGGCGCGCAAGGCGTTTTGCGACGCGCCACCATGACAGCTTCTCGATGTTCGACACGAAGCGAGCGACTACGACATCATGGACGCCACGCCGGTTGGTCGGTTGCGGCGGGGCAGGGGAGAAGTCGTAATGCAACGCTTGATCATGGGAGGAAAAGCAGGGGGTCGGCAACAAGGGATTCTGCCGACGTCAGCCGCCGTTGTGGTTTCTGCTCCAGCCGAATCCCCCCGACAGGCGAAAAAAATGGTATAATTATGCGTGTCGTCGCCGGAGCGGCCTTCGGGGCGGCGTAAACGAAGGATGCTGCAAAAAGGAAGAGGTGCGACGATGTTGCTTGAAAGTCTTACTGCGGTGTCGCCCGTCGATGGGCGGTACGGAGAGAAGTGCGCGGAGTTTCGCGAAGTGTTTTCCGAATATGGGCTGGTGAAGAGGCGCGTCCTGGTGGAGTGCGCCTGGCTCGAGGCTCTGTGCGACTGCCCGCAGATTCCCGAATGCGCCGCGCTTTCCGATGGCGAGCGCACGTGCTTGCGGGCGATAGCGGAGGGTTTCCGGGTGGAGGACGCCGCGCGCGTCAAGGAGATCGAGCGCACTACGAACCATGACGTGAAAGCGGTGGAGTACTACCTCAAGGAGAAGGTGTCAGGCACGCCGCTCGAGAAACGCAGCGAGTTCATCCATTTCGCTTGCACCAGCGAGGACATCAACAACATGGCGCACGCCCTGATGCTCCGCGACGGCAAGCGCATCCTCCGCGCCGCGATGGACGAGGTGGCGGCGAAACTGCGCGCGATGGCCCGCGAGTGGGCGGCGGTGCCGATGCTCGCACACACGCACGGCCAGCCGGCCTCGCCGACCACCGTCGGCAAGGAGTTCGCCGTGGTCCTCGCCCGCCTTGAACGGCAGGCCGCCGAAATCGACCGTCTCGTCATGCCTGCGAAGATGAACGGAGCGGTGGGCAACTTCAACGCACACCTCGCCGCCTATCCGGAGATCGACTGGGTCGCCCTCTCCGCAGGTGTCATAGGCTCGCTGGGGCTGCGACAGAATCCGCTGACCACGCAGATAGAGTCCCACGACGGAATAGCCGAACTCTTCGACGCGATCGCCAGATGGAACACGGTGTTGCTCGATTTCGACCGCGATGTATGGATGTATGTTTCGATGGGCTACTTCCGCCAGCGCACGGTCAAAGGCGAGGTTGGCTCGTCCACCATGCCGCACAAGGTCAATCCCATCGACTTCGAAAACTCGGAGGGCAACCTCGGCCTTGCCAACGCAGTCCTCGGCTACATGGCGCGCAAACTTCCGGTGTCCAGGATGCAGCGCGACCTGACCGACTCCACCACGCTGCGCAACATGGGCGTGGGGTTCGCGTATTCGCTGATCGCAATTCGTTCCACCCTGAAGGGGCTGGGCAAGCTGGAACTGAACGCGCAGCGTCTCGCCGACGACCTCGACGCCAACTGGGAAGTCCTCGCCGAGCCGATACAGACCGTAATGCGCAAGGTCGGCATGGACCACCCCTACGAGCGCCTGAAGGAGCTTACGCGAGGCCGCCGCATCTCCGCCGACATCATGCGCGACTTCATCGAGGGTCTCGACCTGCCTCCGAATGACAAGCAGAGACTCAAGGCGCTCACGCCGGCGTCCTACATCGGCTGCGCCGACACGCTCGCCGTCTGCTAGCCGGCCGCCGCCGGCGGCGAGACCGCGCACGCCGCACTGACGAGGGAAATATGCTATAATATGCGCTCAGGAGAAACAGGCAATGGCTGAAGAGAAGAAGGAGAAACTCCTCGAGGTCGAGGAGGTGAGGCAGCGCATAGGCGATCTGGAGAGGCGCGTAGGCGAAATGGCCGACTACATCAAGATCGACGAGCGGCGTGCCCGTCTGGCTGAGCTGGAGGCGCAGCAGGCCGGCGCCGATTTCTGGAGCAACCAGTCCAAGGCCCGCGAGGTGATAGCCGCCACGAACGCGGAGAGAGCTTATGTCACGCCCTACGACTCGCTGTTGAAGACCGTAGATGACGCCAAGGTGATGCTGGAGCTGGCGGAGCTGGAGGAGGGCACGGCGCAACAGACCGCGCTGGCGGACACGCTTGGCGAGTGCGCCAAGGCCGACGAGTTCTTCCACCGTCTGCGTCTGCAGTCTCTGTTGGGCGGCAAGTTCGACCAGTGCAACGTGTTCGTGAAGCTCCACGCCGGCCAGGGCGGGACCGAGGCCTGCGATTGGGTGCAGATGCTCTACAGGATGTACCAGCGCTACGCGGAGTCGCAGGGCTGGAAGGTCGAGGAATACGATCAGCAGCCCGGCGAGGAAGCCGGGTTGAAAGACGTGTATTTCCGCGTGGAAGGACCGTATGCGTTCGGGATGCTGAAGGCCGAGCGCGGCATCCACCGCCTCGTGCGCATCTCGCCGTTCGACGCGAACAAGCGCCGCCAGACCTCCTTCGCCTCGATGGAGACGGTCGCCGAGATCAACGAGGACATCGACGTGGAGATCAAGGACGAGGATCTGCGCATCGATACCTACCGCTCCGGCGGCGCCGGCGGACAGCACGTGAACAAGACCGACTCCGCGGTTCGCCTCACCCACCTGCCGACCGGCATAGTCGTGGCCTGCCAGAAGGAGCGCTCGCAGCACATGAACAAGGAGAAAGCGATGAACATGCTGCGCGCCCAGCTCTACGAATACTACGAAGACCAGAAGAAGGCGGAGATGGACCGCTTCTACGGCGCGAAGTCCGAGAACGGCTGGGGCAGCCAGATACGCTCCTACGTTTTCTGCCCCTACACGATGGTCAAGGATTTGCGCACCGAGTGCGAGACGAGCGACGTCAACGGAGTGATGGACGGCAAGATACAGCCGTTCATAGAAGCGTGGCTCCAGATGAAGGCGGCTCAGTGATGGACGGCGAGGACGAACGCTACGTGGACGAATTCGGTCGGCCCCTGCCGCGCTGGAGGCCGCTGGAGCCGGAAAAGCGGCACCGCCACAAGTCGTTCGGTTCTGCTGCGAAGGCCGCGCTCGATTCCCTTCTGGAGCAGCGCCATCCGTTCGTGGAGGCGCTGGCGGATGCGTGGCCGACGCTCTTTCCCGGTTTTCCGGCCAGCCCCGGCCGCTACGAGGACGGCATGGTGTTCTTGTACGTGCCGAACGCGGCGACGCTCTTCTCGGTGCGCCCCCGGCTCGCCGCGGTGAGGCGTCGGCTGCTCGCAATGCCCGGCGCGCCGAAGCGCATCAATCTGCGGCTGGAGATACACGGCGTTGCGAAATCCGTTGCGGCGCGGGATAGGCGGCGCTCCGTCTCGTCGAACCCGCAGCATGGGGTGACGGCGACATGAATGCGGCGCTTCTCCAGCCACTCGCGATTTGTCTCGCGGCCACGTGCGGCGCGGCGGTGTTCACGCGCCCTATGGAGCGCGTCAATTCGCTGGATCCCGTCAAGGCGCAGTCGATATACGATTCGCGCGCGGTGGCGTTGTATGCAGAAACCCCGCTTGAGGTTGACTATCTCGCCAGGCCCTACGCGCTCGCCCCTGGCCTGTGCGAACTGCCGGAGGTTTCGCAGGACGGGCTCAAGTATACTCTGAGGATGTCGCAGGACGCGGCGCTAGACGCGCACGACGTCGCGAGGGCGCTGGAGCGGCTGCGCGACCCGCGGACGGTCTCGCCCGGCGGATGGACGATGAAGGCGGTGGAGTCCATCGTTGTCCGGGACGCCGGCACGCTGGAGATACGCCTCAAGCACCGTCTGCACGTCTTTCCGTGGATGCTGGCTATGGGCTACTGCGCCGTGCTCGACAAGGACGGCAACGGCACCGGCCCCTACCGGCTGGTCAGGTGGCGGCGCAACCACGACATGGTGTATGAGCGGAATCCCGCCTGGCGCGGCTGGAAGCGCCTGCCCGACAGCTTCGACACGATACGCTATCTGGTCATAGACGACGTCTCGACGCAGTGGTTGATGTTCCTGAAGGGCGAGGTTGATTTCCTCGGCGAGATTTCCCGCGACAACTGGGACGCCGTGGTGTCCGGCGACGGTGCGCTCGACCCCGTGCTTGCCGCGCAGGGCGTGAAGCTCGTCGCCGCGCCGTCGCTCGACGTGCGCTACATCGGCTTCAACATGAATGAGCCCGTGCTGGGCGGCAACCGTCTGCTCCGGCAGGCGCTGACGCGCGCCTTCGACTTCCCGGCGTGGCAGCGGTTCTACAACGGACGCATCGACCAGGCCTGCGGGCCGGTGCCGCCGAGCGTGGACGGTTTTCTCGACGAACCATCTCCGCTTTCTTTCGACATCGAAGAGGCGAAGCGGCTGCTGGCGCAGGCTGGCTACCCCGGCGGCATAGACCCCGCCACCGGCAGACGGCTGACCCTCACGCTGTCAATCGGCCGCGCCACGCAGGACAGCCGCGAGGCGGGCGAGCTGCTGGCCAGTTTCTTCGCGAAGATCGGCGTCCGCCTTGAGCTGCAGTTCCATGTGTGGGGCGAGTTTCTGAGCGCGGTGAACGAGGGGCGCGTCCAGATGTACATGATGGGATGGGTGGGCGACTATCCCGACGCGGAGAACTTCCTCCAGCTGTTCCATTCGCGCAACTCCAGTCCCGGGCCAAACCACTCCTGCTACTCCAATGCCGTGTTCGACGCGGAATTCGACGCGGCCATGGCGGCCACCGACGACGCGACGCGCTGCCGCCACTGGCGTGAGTGCCAGCGCATCGTCCGAGACGACTGTCCGTGGATATTCACCCACTTCCCAAAATCCTATTCGCTCGTGCGGCCGAGCGTCGGGAACTACGTGCCTTCCGCATTCCCATACGGCACGGAGAAGTTCCTCGTTCCGTTGCGCGGCGGGAAAGCGTCCGAAAGCAGATGAGCACCCTTGTCATAGACCGTTCCACAGAGCACACTTCCGTCGTGATGGCTAACGACGACGGCGAAGTCCGCCGCTGCGAACTTGGCATCTGGACGAGCCGCGATGCGGCGTCCGGAGGAGCGCCTTCGCCCGTCGCCTTGCCTTGCCGGCCGCAGAGGATAATCGTCGGCACGGGCCCTGGGTCGTTCGCGGGCATACGCTCCGCTCTGGCGTATGCGCAGGGTTGGGCGGTCGGCGGAGGCTGCGAAGTCCTCGGCCTGACTTCGGCTGCGGCGTTCGCGCAGCCCGGCGAACCGGTGGCGGTGGTTGGCGACGCCCGGCGCGGGAAGTTCTGGGTGGCGCTCTTCGACGGCTTCAGCTTCGCAACCGACGTCTTCCAGGTGGAGCGCGAAGGGCTGGAGCGCTGCGTCCCGCGCGGAGTCAAGGTGGTCTCGCCCGACTGGCGGCGCATTTCCGCCGTGCTGGCCGAGACGTTCGGCGACATGGCGACAGGCGCGCCGCCGCTCGACGCCGCCGCGCTGTGGAGGGCGGCGGAGTCCAATCCCGCGCTGCTTTCCCGCGAGCCGCTGCCGATATACCTCAATCCCGCCGTGCGCGATTGACGGCGCCGCCTAGCCGCGCAGCAGCCGGATCGCCATGCCGACGAGGATGACCATCCAGGCGATGCCGGCGCCGAAGAAGGCGGCGAAGACGAGCGCCGACGCGATATCCTTGGCGCGTCCCGAAAGTTCGTTGTATTCGGTGGAGATGCGGTCCACCACCGTCTCGATAGCGGTGTTGATGAGCTCCGCCACGAGCGCCATGAAGACGGTGTAGATCATCACCGCCCGTTCGCACCACGAGACCGGCAGGATGCAGGCCACGGTGGCGGCCGCCACGAAGATCACCAGGTCGGAGCGGAATGCCTTTTCGCCGAAGAGCACGGCCTTGATGCCTCGCACCGAATACTCCGTTGCCGCCTTTATCTCTTCCGGCGACTTGAGTTCGGTGAGGGGTTTGAGTTCGGCGGCCTTGGCCGCAGCCTTAGCCTTGATGTCCTCTATCTTCATCTCCGCGGTCTCCTGCTTTCTGGAGTTCAAGATGGAATAGCGCCTGCGCGAGCGAGATGTGCGCCTGCAGGCAGAGGCTTTGCACGGTGAGCAGCAGCACAAGCATCAACGCCACGGGCGAGAGGCCGAGCAGCGCGGCGAGGCACGTCGCAAACGCCGTCAGGATCATCAGCGTGACGGGCCGCCAGAAAGCGCAGTCCAGCCAGAAGCAGCGGCGTTTGGCGCCCGCCATCATCCTGGCGCTCTCCCGCAGACACTTCAACGCGGACCAGTCGCAGTGCGCCGCCTTCAGAAACCAAACCTGCCGGTAGCGGTAGAACGAGACGGCGCTTATGGCGGCGCACGGGACTAGGGCCGCAAGGCCGAGCAGCGGAATCCCGCCGGACATCGCGGCGCCGGCGTCGGCGCACAGCGCCGGCGCGGCGATGAAGACGAACGGCCACCACACGAAAAGGCCGCGCAGAAATGCCAGGGCGAACATGCCGAACGGGTCTCGCAGACCGCTGAAGCCGGTGCGCCGCCAGCCATCGGCGCCATCGCCGCGCACGGCGGCCAGCTGCACGCGCGCCAGCCCGTAGGAGGCCATCGCGTCTATCACGGCGGCGACGAAGAGCGCCAGCGCCGTGACGAGCCCGAAGTCTCGCAGCAGCGCCGGGTCGTGCAGCGCTTCGAACAGTTCGGCGTTGCTTTTCGCTTCCATCAGCCGTTCCGTTGCCAGATTGGCCGAGGCCAGCAGGGAAGTCGCCGCGTTCACTGCGACGTATCTGATGAAGTTGAAGGCGACGATGATGAATATCAGGCGGCTGAGCCACTTCTCGCGCCACAGCAGACGCCACGCCTCGTTTCGCATTTCCACGGGGCGGAATTGGTAGGACTGGGACATCTGGGACATACGGGACTTGACTGTAACTGCAAACTACTCTCTATCATCTACCTTCCACCATCTACCCTCTATCATCTACCATCTACCTCAGAGTCGGATTGTCGAATTCGCGAATGACGTCCAGGAGCTGCTCGGCGAGGTCTGGATCGACCTCGAAGATGTTGTCGGTCTCGGAGTAGGTGTAGCTGGAGATGTTCGCCTTGACGGCGATGAAGCGGTCGAACTCGCTCTTCTTGGAGCGCTTGAAGTTCTTTTCGCGGTCCAGGAGCCCGTGGTTGACGAGGTTCTGGAAGATGTCGTTGATGTGCTGCGGATCGACGCTCACCCTCTGCGTCTTGATGTCCCGCCACTCGCCGGACTCGGAGCGTTTCGCGAAGTCGTTGGATACCAGTTCGCTCGTCCCCTTGCGCAGCTCCACGTGGCCGGAGCCGGTTAGCAGGACGGCGATGCGGCGCACCGGCTGGCGGTTGAGGTTGTAGTAGTGTATTTCAACCCAGTTCAGATGGCTTTGCTGGACCGTGATGTACGGGTTCACCCAGAAGGGGCCGCAGCCGCCCAGGACGGATGCGAGCGCGACGGCGAGCGCGACAAACAGGTTCTTCATGACGTGTCTCCTTTAAGGGGTGTGATGTTTTCTCGGTCAAGGTTCGCACTTCGCCGCTATCAGGCCCGCGCCGAACAGCGTGAGCGTCGGGTCGATGGTGAAGGGGAGACGGGAGTCCTTCAACGCCCATCTGGCGAAGCCGCCCGTGGCGACCAGCCGGAAATCCTCCGAGAAGTTCGCCTTCAGCTGCGCGACGATCTCGCGCACCATCCCTCTGTAGCCGACGATCGCGCCGAAGCGCATCGCCTCTTCGGTGGAGCGGCCAATCTTCGGCGCATCGCCGCTGCCCAGCTCCATCCGCGGCAGTTTGGCGGTGCGTTCGAAGAGATAGTCGCGCATGAGAGGGAAGCCCGGCGCAATCACGCCTCCGCGCCACACGCGGTCGCCCGTGACTATCGCGGCGGTCAGCGCGGTGCCGAAATCCATCACCAGCACCGGCGCGCCGTAGCGCTCCGCGGCCCCCGCCGCGTCCGCCAGACGGTCCGCGCCGATCGTCTCCGGCTCCGGGTAGTCAAGCGTGATGGGCAGAGAGGGGCGGTCCATGAAATCCTTGTGCGTGATCTTGTGGAGTCTGCGTCCGAGGCGGCTGGCCTCGGCCTGCCACTTCGCGTCGGCCTTCGGCACCACGCTTACGTACGCGAGCGGGGCGGCGGGCAGAGTCTCCAAAATCCCCGCGGCCGGCTCGAAGCCGCCGTCGCAGTGGGATACGTTCGTCACCGCGCCGTCTTCCCAGAGTCCCACGGCGGTGGACGTGTTGCCCACATCGACGACGACGAAGGTTTGCGGCGTCCGCGCGCTCAATCCCCGAACCTCCTTTTGAACCTGCCCGGTCCTCAAACTTCCTTCCACTCCAGCGAAAGGTCGATGGAGCCTGCGGAATGTGTGAGGCAGCCGAGCGAGATGGCGGTGACGCCGGTGGCGGCGACTTCGCGCGCGCGGTCGAGCGTGATGCCGCCCGACGCTTCGGTGCGCGACACGCCCTTGCACATCTCCACGCAGCGCGCCATGTCGGCGCACGACATGTTGTCTAGCATGATCCATTCCGGCCTGGCTTTCAGCGCGCTGGCGCACTCTTCCAGGCTCTCCACCTCCACTTCGACAGCGAGGGAGGGGAAGCGTTCGCGCGCGGCGACGACCGCCATGTCAAGCGCGTTGGGGTCGCCGCTGCGCCATAGGCGCCTGTGGTTGTCCTTCATCAGCACCCGGTCGTACATTCCCATGCGGTGGTTGGAGCCGCCGCCGCACAGCACGGCATACTTCTCGAACACCCTCAGGCCGGGCGTGGTCTTGCGCGTGTCGAGAATCATGGTGCCGAAGTCGCGCACGGCATCGACGAACTTGCGCGTCAGCGTGGCCGTGGCGCACATCCTCTGCATGAAGTTGAGGGCGGTGCGTTCCGCCGCCAGTATGCTGCGAGCCTTGCCCCGGAACGTGAGTATCTGCGCGCCTGGAGCGGCCGTTTCGCCGTCCCGCAGCAGCATCTGCACTTCCACGGCAGGATCGACCGCCTGCATCACGGCCTTGGCCACGGTCGTGCCGGATACGATGCACGACGCGCCCTTGGGATGTATCTCGCCGACGGCGACGGCCTCGGGATCGACGAGGGCTTCGCTCGTCGCATCGCACCAGCCTACCGCGCCGGCGTCTGCGGCGTCGGCCAGATCCTCGTCGAGCGCGAGACGGACCGCCGCCTGCGCCCTTGTCGAAAGCATCACGTCCTTCATCGCGTCTCCCCGGCGTCGGCGCCTACGCCGACATCAGGAAATCCCAATGCTGGAACAGTGTGAAGGCGAGCATTCCCGCGACGCCGAGCGCAATGACGCCGAAGATCAGCGCGATCAGCGAAGCGGTCTTGTTCACCGTGCGTTCGGGAGCGGCCGCGACGTTTTCAAGTTTGAAGCGGTCTGCAATCGCGGCGCCGCCCGGCGCAGCCGCCTGCATGGTTGTTGGCTTCTTGATTTTCATGGCAGATGGTAGCGGATAGATGGTGGAGTGTAGACGGTAGAGAAGTAGATGGTAGAGGGTAGATGGTAGCGGGCAGATGGCAGTGAGTCGTGGTTCTCCATGCTTGGACTTTATTCCGCAACTCCCGGACTCCCGGCCCTCGTCTTGGTCGGCGGGAGTCCGCCACCCCGCCTTTACTTGGTGGATACGCGGTCGTTGTATTCGCCGGTCTCGGTGTTGATGCGCACCACGTCGCCCTCGTTGATGAAGAGGGGCACGGCGCAGACGTAGCCGCCCTCGACGGTGGCGGGCTTGGTGACCTTGCCGCTCGCAGTGTTGCCCTTGACGCCCGGCTCCACCTTGATGACCTTGCGCTCGACGAGCTGCGGCAGCGCGATGCCGATGACCTTGTCGTTGAAGAAGAGCGCGCTGACTTCCATCTCGTCCATGAGGAAGAACTTCTTGTCGCCCATCACTTCGTAGGAGACGCGGATTTCCTCGAAGTTGTCGTCGGTAAAGACAAAGGCCGTGCCGTCGTCGTAGGAATACGTGACCGACTGCTGTGTGAGGTCGGGTTTCTCGAACTTGTCGCCGGAGCGGTAGCTCTTGGACATTCCGCCGCCCGTCATCATGTTGCGGAGCTTGCAGTTGTAGATGGCCTGCCCTTTGCCAGGCTTCGAGAAGTCGAACTCGGTGATTTCCCACGGCTCGCCGTCGATGAGAAGCTTCACGCCCTTGTGCAATTCGCCTGCTCCGATTACTTCGCCCATTGTTTTCTCCTTAAGGTGTTTCTTTGTTTGGGTTTGGCAGGTATTATACCATATTCCCGTCCGGCGGTCTAGGGTGGGCAAGGTGTTTTTTTCGCTGGTGCACAGCGCCCGCCCGCACCTATATATAGAGAGGGGCCGGCTCTATAGAGAGAGAGGCTGCGGAAAGGGAGGCGCAGAAAATCGGCGCAGGGGCGAAGTTGTTTGGGCGAGAAAGCCGAAAATATGGTATAATACGCACCATGAGACTGGAAACGGCCAATAAAACGGTATTTTTCGCGATATGCGCGGCTGCTGCGGGCATGGTTTTCGCCATGGAATCTGTGGCGGCGACCGGCTACGTGGCGTCGCCGCACCGGCGCGGCGTGGTCCGCGTGTCCGACGGCGCCCAGACTGCGTCGAGGGCCAAGCGTCTAAAGGGCGCGTCTTCGGCGGACGCCCTGCCGTCTTCATGGGATTCGCGCGTTTTTGGCTGGATAGGCCCCGTGAAGAATCAGGGGGAGATAGGGGATTGCTGGGCGTTCGCCGCCTGCGAGACGCTTGAGACGCAGCTGCGCAAGGCCGGGCGCGGCGACTGGGATTTCTCCGAGAAGAACATGGCCAATCTGCATGGATTCGAGATGTCCTACGAAGAAGGCGGGAACAACGACATGGCGGCGGCGTATCTTCTGAGGTGGGGCGGCGCTGTCGCCGAGACCAACGACCCCTACGTGGTCAAGAAGAGCGACTGGAAGACCGACAGCCGCTCGCTCGTTCCCGCCATGCACGTGCAGAACGTCGTCTGGGTGGAAGGGCTTGCCGAGACCGGCGGCGAAGAAAGCCTGAAGAGGGCGATCATGGAATACGGGGCGGTGTGCGTATCGATGTGCTATCTCAATGACAGAGCAAAGTATCTGGCGGACGGCGGCGCATACTACTACACCGGCACCGGCGGACAGAACCATGCCGTCACCGTTGTCGGCTGGGACGACGCATACCCCGCCGCGAAATTCAAGACCGCGCCGACGCGCGACGGCGCCTGGCTCGTCAAGAACAGCCACGGCGCCTCCAGCGGCGACGGCGGCTATCTGCACGTGTCGTATTGCGACACGCGCTTTGCCATGACTTCGGAGGACTGCGCAGTGTTCATCCCAGCCACGGAGGACGAGGACTACTCAGCCGCATACGGCTACGATAGGCTGGGGGCGGTCTTCTCATTCAAAGGCGACAGCGGGCGGTATCCTGTCGCGGCGGTATTCAAGTCGGTCTGCCACGAGGAGCTGGCCGCGATAGGGCTTTACACCAAAGTGTATCCGCTGGACTATTCGTTTTCCGTATGGACCAACGTGACAGGGTCAGCGGCGAATCCCACGTCCGGCGGCGAATGCGCCTACAGCCAGGAAGGGCGCATCGAGCGCGCGGGCTACTCCACGATACGCCTCGACTCGCCGCTCCCGCTGGCGCAGGGCGCGATGTTCTCCATCGTCTTCGAGAATACGACGGACGCGCCGCCATACTATTGCGTCTGCGCATCTTCGAACTTCTCCGACGGCTCGCCGTATTCGCGCTTCGAGCCGACGGAAGGCCAGACGTTCCACCGCGGCGGCGGCTCGTGGTTCGACTTCGCCGACGACAACGAGAGCGTCTGCCTGAAGGCGTACACGCGCGCCACGAAAACGGCGCGCGACGCCGGGCCGGGCGAGACGCAGGACGGCTCGGCGATGCTCGCGGCCGCGGCCGCCGCCGACGCGGCGTTCGCCTCGCAGTTCTCTCAGTCGTTCGGCGCGTTTTGCGGCCTCGTGGGCGTCAACGGCCGCACGCTGTGGTATTCGTGGCTGACGGGGCTGGATCCCCTCGGACGGGAGTCGCGCGACTTTACGCTCTCGATCCACATTGAAGGCGGCGTCCCGCGTCTGGAGTGGTCGCCCGACCTCGGGGACGGGCGCACCTACACCGTGATGGGCGCCGCCAGCCTGGAGGATGCGCAATGGCGCGAGGTCGACGACCTCTCCAAGACCGACGCCAGGTTCTTCAAGGTGCAGGTCGCCCCGAAATATCCGGAGGCCGGTCAGAAGCGCTTGAGGACGATCGCCGTTCGCGCAGGCAGGTAGCACTTGATCTGCTGGACCAGCTCCGCCCTGTCTTCGACGAGCTCCGGGATGTAGGCGCCGCCCGGCGCGATGCGCCCCTGCCCGCCGAAACGTGTCTCGTCGGTATCTAGCAGATGGCGCCAGCGCGTGGCCGGCGGCACGATTACGCCGTAGTCCGGGTAGCTCTTCACGGGATGGAAGTTGAAGACGAAGAGCATTTCGCCGCGCGTGAACGCCAGCACCTTGTCCGGCTCGTTGTCGGCCAGCTTGACCGGCGGGGCGGGCGGGTTGGAGCGCACGGCTCGTATCATCTCCGCGTCGAAATCCGCCAGCGGCTTGAAGCGCAGCTCCGGGTCGTCGCGCAGGCTCCACTGGCGGCGTGCGTGGCTGTAGTCCCAGCCGTTCTCCAGGCGCGGGAAGTCGATCCATTCCGGGTGGCCGAACTCGTTGCCCATGAAGTTCAGGTATGCGCCGCCGTTCAGCGCGCACGTGGCCAGCCGGGCCATCTTGTGGAGCGCCACGGCGCGGTCGGTCTCCAGCCCGTGCTGGTCCTTGCCCATGCCGTAGTATATGGCGGCGTCGGCCAGCTGGAAGAAGAAGGTCTTGCCGCCGACGAGCGCCTGGTCGTGCGACTCCACGTAGGAGACGACCTTCTCGTCGGCGCGCTTGTCAGTGAGAGCCCGGTAGATGCCGCCCATGGGCCAGTCGTCGTCGCGCACCTTGCCGGCGAGGTTGAACCAGTAGTCCGGCTCGCCCATGGCCATGCGGTAGTCGAAGCCCATCCCGCAGTCCTCCTGCGGCGCGGCCACGCCAGGCATCCCCGAGACATCCTCGGCGATCGTGATCGCGTCCGGCCTGACTTCGTGGATTACGCGGTTGGCCATCGCCAGATACGCCCACGCGTCGTCGTCCATCGAGCCGTCGAAATACATCGAGTAGTCGGTGAATGCCTCGCCCAGCCCGTGGTTCCAGAATAGCATGGAGGTGATGCCGTCGAAGCGATAGCCGTCGAAGTGGAATTCGTCGAGCCAGAAGCGGCAGTTGGAAAGGAGGAAGTGCAGCACGTCCGTCTTGCCGTAGTCGAAGCACCGCGAGTCCCACGCCGAGTGCCATCCCTTGTCGCCGTGGTGGAAATACTGGTAGTCGGTGCCGTCGAAGAGGGAAAGGCCGTCGCGCTCGTTGCGGACGGCGTGCGAGTGCACCAGGTCCATGATGACGCGCAGCCCCATGCCGTGCGCCCGGTCTATGAGGCTCTTGAGGTCGTCGGGGGAGCCGAAGCGGCTGGACGCGGCGAAGAACGACGAGACGTGATAGCCGAAGGAGCCGTAGTACGGGTGCTCCATGATGGCCATGAGCTGGACGGTGTTGTATCCCGCCGCCTTGATGCGGGGCAGCACGTTGTCGCGGAACTCGGCGTAGGAAGCGACCTTGCGCTCTTCGCTCGCCATGCCCACGTGCGCCTCGTAGATGAACGGGGTCTGTTCCTTCGGCGGCGAGGGATAGATCCATTTGTAGGGCTGCGCCGGCTGCCACACCTGCGCGGAGAAGAGCTTGGTGCGCTCGTCCTGCACCACGTGGCGGACGTAGGCTGGCATGCGCTCGCCGTGCCCGCCTTCCCAGCGCATCTCCAGGCGGTAGTTGTCGCCGTGGCGGATTCTGTCGAACGGGACCGTCACCTCCCAGACGTCGCTGTTGGGTATCCGCATGCACTCGAAGGCCGGGTCGATCTTCCAGCCGGAGAAGTCGCCCACCAGCCACATGCTGGTGGCGTTGGGCGCCCATTCGCGGAAGACCCAGCTGCGCCGCGCGCCGTCGGCTTCCGGCGCGGCCAGGTGGAGGCCGAAGTATTCGTGCGCGCTCGCCCAGTCGGAGAGGCTCTGCGCGCCGCCCGTCAGTTCGCGCGCCCTGTCGCGCGCGTGCTGCGCCCTGCCCCTGATGGCGGACTCGTAAGGCTTGAGGAACTCGTCGTCGAGCAGCCGTTTCATGCCGTTTCTCCTTTCTCCGTTCCGTGCCGCTTCGCCCACATGGCCTGCCTGGCGACGCCGAGCAGCAGTGCGGCGTCGTCGCGGGTGAACACGCCGCGCGAGAACACGCGGTGGAAGCCCTGCATGAAGTGGTCGGTCTGTTCAGGCTTCATGAAGCCGATGTCCAGCAGCATCTGCGCCCAGTTCTTCATGAGCTGCATCTTCTGCGCCTGCGGGGCCGGCGGCGCCTTCTCGCGCGGCGGCTGGTAGTCGCCCGTCGCCGTGAAGAACTCGTAGCAGGTGATCAGCACCGCCTGCGCGAGGTTGATCGACGTGTAGCCCTTGCTGACCGGTATGCGCACGAGGTGGGTGCACTGCGCGATCTCTTCGTTGAGCAGCCCCTTGTCTTCGCGGCCGAAGACGAGCGCGACCGGCCCCGTTTCGGCGAGCGCCAGGATGTCCGGCGCGCAGTCCCTCGGCGCCTTGACGTGCTGGCGGTAGAGCCCCTCGCGCGCCGTCGTGCCGACCACCGCCACGCAGTCCGCCACGGCCTCCTCGAACGTGGCGAACTCTTCGCGGGCCTCCAGGATGTCGGTGGCGTGGACTGCGAGGCGCTCGCCTTCCTCCCAGTCGTTCTGGAGGTTGGGCGCGGCCAGGCGCAGGCGGCGCACTCCCATGTTGGCCATCGCCCTGCACGCCGAGCCGACGTTGCCCGTGTAGAGGGTGCCGACGAGCACGACGCGGATGTTGTCCAACGCCGTGCTCACGGCGCATCCTCCGCTTCTCTCGTGAGGTTGCCTTCGAATATCAGCAGGTGGTCGCTGCCGTCCTCCAGCATGGCGTATATGCGGCACATGAGGCCGTTGGTGACGTATATGATGTCGTCGTCGTCGGTCTTGTACATGTTGCCGATCGGGATGGTGTTCAGCGTCTGGTAGGCGGTGAACTTCTGCCCGTCCGGCAGTGTGAGGCGCACGGCTTCGCGCGAGCGGTAGTCCACCAGCTTGCCGTTGCCCGGCGACACCACCTTGAAGACGTGGTCGCTGGAGAGCCGCCCGCTCACGACCTTCACCACGTTCCCCTCGTCGTCGATGAACGAGTTGGTGAACGTGGTCTCGAAACTCGTGCAGCCCGCGAGGACGAACGACGCGGACAGGATCGCGAGGAACGGCCACCGGGCCTTCGGTCTTTCAAATCGCATTCCCATGTCGCAGACTCCTTTCTGTTTCGCCGTCCGCCGCGCTACATCGCCGCGAGCCGCTTGGCGACGAGCGGCCCGACGACCTTCGGGTCCGCCTTGCCCTTGGAGAGCTTCATGACCTGGCCCACGAAGAAGCCCGCGGCCGCCTTCTTGCCGGCCTTGTAGTCGGCCACGCTCTTCGGGTTCGCGGCGATCGCCTGCTCGACGAACGCTTCCAGCGCCGCCATGTCGCTGACGGCGCCAAGCCCGCGCTCGGCGACCGCCTTTTCCGGGTCGGCGATTTCGCCGCGCAGGACTTCCGGGAGGAGCTCCTTGAGCGTCGGCCCGTTGATCTTGCCGTCTGTGGAGAGGTTGAAGAGGGCGGCGAGCGCCTCCTCCGTCCCGGCGGAGAAGCCGTTCTCGTTGAAGAAGCTCATCACGTCCGACATGAAGAAGTTGCAGAGCAGCTTGGGTTTCTTCGCCTTCGCCGCAGCCTTCTCGAAGTAGTCTGCGCGCTCCTTCGCCTGCGCCAGCACCTCTGCGTCGTAGCCGGTGAGGCCGTATTCATTCGCCATGCGCTCGCGCCGCGCCTCCGGCTTCTCGGGCAGGAGTTTGCGCCAGGACTCGATCAGGTCTTCGCCCAGCTCCACCGGCACGAGGTCGGGCTCCGGGAAATAGCGGTAGTCGTGGGCGTTCTCTTTGGAGCGCATGGAGGCCGTCTCCATCGCTTCGGCGTCCCATCGGCGCGTCTCCTGGACTATCGGGATGGAGTGCGCCATGCATTCTCGCTGGCGCCTGGCTTCGAACTCCAGCGCGGCGTGGATGGCCTTGAACGAGTTCATGTTCTTGATCTCCACCTTCGTGCCGAGCTTCGCGGAGCCGACGGGGCGGATGGAGATGTTGACGTCGCTGCGCATGTTCCCTTCCTCGAGGTTGCAGTCGCTCACGCCCGCATAGACCAGCATCTCCTTCAGCGCGGTCAGGTATGCGATCGCCTCGTCGGCGCTGGACATGTCCGGCTCGGAGACGATTTCCATGAGCGGCGTGCCGCCGCGGTTGAAATCGACGCCCGACGACTGCGCGTAGTGGTTGATCTTCGCCGCATCCTCCTCCAGGTGGATGTGGTTTATGCGGATGAACTTCCTGCCGCCGGGGGTCTCGATCTCCACTCCGCCGCCGATGCAGAGCGGATTGCCGTTCTCGGAGATCTGGTAGTCCTTGGCCATGTCCGGGTAGAAGTAGTTTTTGCGGTCGAACGTGGCGTGGCGGTTGATTTCGCACCCGAGCATCATGCCGCTCATGCAGGTGAGCTTGACGGCTTCCTTGTTCATGACGGGCAGCGCCCCTGGATAGCCCAGGCACACCGGGCATACGTTCACGTTCGGCTCGCATCCGGTCTTCAGGCGGCACGAACAGAACATCTTCGTCGCAGTCTTCAACTGCACGTGGGTCTCAAGTCCAATCGTATTCTCGAAGTCCATGGCGCATATTATACCATATTTTAGTGGGTAGTTGGTAGAGGGTGGAGGGTAGATGATGGTTGGTAGAGGGTAGATGATGGTTGGTAGAGGGTAGATGATAGAGGGTAGGCGAAAAATCATTGCGCTACTTGCGGCGGAAGGGCGATTTATGGTATAATTCGCGGCGCAAGATGAAAAGGATTTTCCATAACGGCTCGCGGAATGCGCAAATAATGCGCGTGGAGCGGCTGTGCGGAAAAATTACCCCCCTCCCCCCAGGAATAAACGCGGTTGCGGCGTCCGGGAGGGGCGCGGCATGAGACGGCGAGGCGCGGTTTTGGCGCTTCTCGCGGCGGCGGCAATTTTGCCGACGGCGACCGCTCTCGCCAATCCGATATTCGACGGTTGGTATGCAGACCCGCAGATTCGGTGCTACGGCGACGAATACTGGGTGTTCCCCACGACGTCGGCGTCGTTCGGGCAGCAGACTTCGTTCGATGCGTTTTCGTCCAGGGACATGAAAACCTGGACGAAGCATCCGCGCATTCAGAACGCCATCGGCGCGGGGGCGAAGGAAAGGGGGTGTGCAAATGGAA
>CAMOIK010000015.1 GCA_946615875.1 uncultured Verrucomicrobiota bacterium
CCCATGCTCTATATATAGAGAATCCCATGCTCCATGCATGGCCAACCGCGTCTCGATGGCACGGGAACTGCAGCGCACCTTGCATCCCTCGAAATTTCCCCCTGGCACTTGCGCAGAGCGGCGGGAAATGGTAAAATACCCGTCATCGACTTCTGCGCGAGTGAATTGCGGCGGGTGATTGCGGGCGGACGGCCCGCCCCGCAGCGTCGTCCGCAGGGGATGCGTGGGCAAACGAAGGGGAATTGACGTGGACAAGGTGAGCCGCAGGTCTTTCATCAAGGGAATGACGTCGCTGTCTGTGCTGGCGGCGGCGAAAGGAGCGTCGGCTATGATGCCAAGCGAACAGAGGGCGTACGACAAATACAACGCAATGCAGATACCCCGCCCCGAGGGGTTGATGGAGGGCGAACCGGTGCTGCAGGCGCCCGCCCCAGACTCGATGGGCGTCGCGTTCGCCGTGACGGCGCTCGCGAACGGGTTCGTCGAGGTGGCGGACAACCCGGAGCTTGCAGGCGCGGCCACGTTCATGGCGGACGGCATGCCGATGGCCGGCATTGACGACCGCGTGCTGAAGATGCGCATCACCGGGCTGAAGCCAGGCACCCGCTACTGGTATCGCGTTGGGGCGGCCAAGCTGGAGAACCCCGCCGGCACCTACTGGACGAAGCCGTCCGAGACGGTGTGGGGCGGCGTCCACTCGTTCGTCACGCCGGGCGAGAACGCGCCGTCGCATTTCGCCATGATGAGCGACACCCACGCAGGCTTCGCGCAGATGGCCAAGATCACCGCCCTCTACCGCAGCTTGCAAGTGCCGCTCGTCGTGTGGAACGGCGACGTGCCCAGCAGCCTAATGGAGACGCGCGAAGACCTGGTGCGGAACTACCTCGTGCCGCCCAAGAACGACGGCTACGCCGCAGACACGCCGATCGTCCTCAACCGCGGCAACCACGATTTCCGCGGCGTGGCGTCGCACCGCCTTGACGAAGTGATGATGACCCGCCTGCCCACCGAGCGCTCCAAGCGCCATCTCGCGCTGGAAAGGAACTTCGCCTTCCGCATGGGCGAGGTCGCGCTCATCGGCCTCGACACCGGCGAAGACAAGCCCGACCACCACCCGGCCAACGGAGGCTTCACGCATTTCACCGCCTACCGCAAGATGCAGGCGGAATGGCTCAAGGAGCAGTTCAAGCGCCCGGCGATCGCCGACGCCCCGTACGTCGTGGCCTTCGCCCACATCCCGCTCGTCGAGCTCTGGCCTGGCGCCAACCCCGGCACGCTGCTGGAGGACTACGCCGTCTGGCAGAAGGAGTGCGCCGAACTGTGGGGGCCGATCCTCACTGCGAACAAGGCGCAGCTCGTGCTCGCCGGCCACGTCCACCGCTACACCCACCAGCCGGCTGAAGACGGGCGGTCCTGGGCGGAGATCACCGGCGGCGGACGCGGCAAGGACAGGTTCCAGACTCTCCTGGAGTGCAAGGTGGAGACCGGCCGCCTGCTCGTGCGCGTCCACAACACCGACGAGGGCACGATAGTCGCCGAGCACTCCTTCGCGCCGCGCGCCTAGCCGCCGCCTGCACGCGCACAGGCCTCCGACCATGACGCAGACCGTCCTGTTCTTCGTTTACTCCAACAAGTATATCTGCGCGGACAGGATCGACGGCGCGCGCAGATATGCGGAGAAGGCCGGCTGGAACATACAGGTGATCGAGCGCAACGGCGGCGGCGCACCGCTCGACGTCGGCGGCATCATCGACTTCTGGAAGCCAATAGGCGTCATCGCGGAGTGCGGCGGCGGCATCCCCGAAATCTCGCGCCGCACGCTAGGCCGCATACCGTGCGTGTATCTTGACGACGACCCCGCGAAAGGCAAGGGGCGCGCCATGCACGTCAATTCGGATTCCGCCAGCGTCGGCGAGCTGGCCGCCAAGGAGCTCCTCGCGCTCGGCTGCCAGCACTACGCGTTCGTCGGCTGGCGGAGCCCGCGCTTCTGGAGCGAGGAGCGGCGCGAAGCGTTCCAGGACGCCCTGAGGCTGCACGGCTGCTCCTGCGAAGTCTTCGACTGCCCGGCGGCGGCGGGCGAGATGCAGCGCCGCGAGCGCCTCCGCGAATGGCTCAAGGCCCTGCCTAAGCCCTGCGGGCTTTTCGCCGTCCACGACCCCGTGGGAGAGGAAGTCCTCGTGCTCGCCGCCTCCTCCGGCATTTCGATCCCGGACGAGCTGGCCGTGATCGGAGTGGACGACGACCCGGTGATATGCGAGCGCACGCGCCCGACGCTCTCTTCCATCCGCCTCGACTTCGAGCAGGGCGGCTACATGTGCGCCGAGCTGCTCGACAGGCGGTTGCACGACCCGGACTTCACGGGCGCGCGCCTCAAGTTCGCGCCCGTCTTCGTCATGCGCCGACAGTCCACCAGGCGCTTCGCGCAGACCGACAGGCGCGTCGCGCGCGCCGCGGAGTTCATCCGGCGCTGCGCCTGCGACGGCATCGGCACTTGCGAGGTGGCGCGCGAGATGGGCCTTTCGCGCCGCATGGCGGAACTCGCCTTCAGGCGCCACACGGGCCACACCATCCACGACGAGATACAGTCCGTCAGGATGGAGTGCGTCGAACGGCTCCTCTTGAACCCAAGGCAGGACATCGCGGCGATCGCAGGCCTCTGCGGCTGGACCTCCGGCTCATCGCTCCGCAAAGCTTTCAAGGACGCGCACGGCGGACTTTCCATGCGCGACTGGCGCGTGGCGCACTCCTGAAGGGGTGCGCACATTCGGCGTTTTTGGGTGCGCATAATCGGCGCGGCGGCGATTGCGGATATGGTATAATACCACAGTCGTTAGGGAAGAACGTCTGTCATGTCCGCGTCATCAACAGAAAGGAACCGTCCGTGAAGCCGCTGAAGGAATGTCTCGCAGTGTCGTTTGCCGTGCTTGCGCTGCTGTCCCCGCAGGCGTCGCGCGCTTCCTCGCCCGAAAGCGGCGGCGCGTATCGCGTCCGCGAGGACGCCGCCGGGCGCTGGTGGGTGGTGGATCCCGACGGGCGCGACATCTTCCTGCGCGGCATAGACCACGCCAACTGGAACGGACACTTCTGCGAGGCGCTCGGCGTCAATCCGTACTGCGAAGAGAACAAGAAGCGCTACTCGTCGCAGGGCGAATGGGAGACAGAAACGCTTTCGCGACTCAAGTCCTGGGGCTTCAATGCGCTCGGCGCGGGATGCTCGCCCGAGCTTCGGGGGCGCGGACTCCTGCATATAGAGTTCCTCGGCGCGGGCGAGCGCTTCTGCTCCAAGGGCGACGAGTTCGCAATCTCGAAATTCGAGGGGATACCTGGCACCGCGTTCCCCGACGTGTTCCACCCGGAGTTCGCCGCGTTCTGCGACGCTCTCGCCGCCTCCAAGTGCGCGCCGCAGAAGGGCGAGCGCTCCATCCTCGGCTACTTCTTCGACAACGAGCTGGCGTGGGGGGCGAAGGGCTCGCCGGAGACGGGCCTCTACGACGCCGTCGCCAAAATGCCCCCGACGCGCCATGCGCGCCGTGCACTCGACGACTTCCTGGCTGAGCGCGGCCTCGCCGTCGGCGGCTCCGACGTGCCGCTGGAGGCGAAGACCGGCTTCCTGCGCCTTGCCGCCCGCCGCTACTTCGGCGTCATCGGCGAGGCAGTGCGCCGCCACGACCCCAATCATCTGCTGCTCGGCGCGCGCTTCGCAGGCCTCAGCTCCGCGCACCGCGTCGTGTGGGAGGAGGCCGGCAGGGTGTGCGACATCCTTACCTTCAACAACTACCCGTGGGCGGATCTCGACGAGAACGTCGTCTACTTTTCCCGCAAGGACGCGATCAAGGCGGCGGATGCGTATCGCCTGCGCTACGAGTGGTCGGGGAAGCCCATGCTCATAACCGAATGGAGCTTCCCCGCGCTCGACGCGGGGCTTCCGTGCTCGGGCGGCGCGGGCCAGCGGTTCAACACCCAGGCCGAACGCGTCCGCGCGACTGAGCTTTTCGCGCGCACGCTTCTCGCCCTGCCGTTCATGGTGGGCTATGACTATTTCATGTGGGTCGACGAACCGGCGCTCGGCATAAGCCGCAAGTTCCCTGAGGACTCCAACTACGGTCTTGTGAACGAGCGCGGCGAACCCTACGCGGGAATCACCTCCATGTTCGCGCGGCTCAACCGCGAGGCCGAGGCCCTGCACGCTAAGGGCGAAATGCCGCCCGCCCGCGCGGTCGACCGCGCGGCGCAGGAAAAGGCGGCGGTTTTCCCGCCTAACGCTTCCGCGGTGCGCGCAAACGCCGTCTTTTCGCAGAGCGGCGATGAATACACCCTCGCGACACCGGCAGGGCTTCTTCTCAAGGGGCGCGTCGGCGGGCGCAACGCGTTCGATTCCGTCGTCGCGGACGGGCTGGACTGCGGGCCGTTCACGTTCATGCTCTACCACGGTGACTATCAGAACATCGACCGCGTGGAATCGGTGGAGTGGCTCGCGGAGCGCGGCGCGCTGCGCATAGCGGGAACGGGCGCGACGGGGGCGAAGTCATTCCGGCTTGTGTATGATATAATGCCGTTCGCGGAAAAGCCTTGGTTCGCCGCGAGCGTGGTGAGCGTGGAGAACACGTGCGCAGAGGACTTTTCGGATATCAAGGTGTTCTTCCGCCAGTATGCGCCGTGGTCCGGCGACTGGGCGAAGGGCGGCTACCGTGCGCCGCAGAACGTATGGAAGGCGCCGGCCTCCGCCGTCTGGATACGCTCGGCGGACGGCGCGTGGTGCGGCGGCGCCAGCTACGCGCAGACGATGCGCTACTTCATCTACTGGATATCTGGCGACGGTGTGCCGCACCCGGACGCAATGTTCTCGCCTGTCGGCGATACGCGCCTCGCGGCAGGCGCGACCTGGCGGCCTGAAGGGAAGGTGTGGATGGTCGCGGCGGCAGGTCGCGGCGGCGCCGACGGCTGGCGGCGCTTCCTCGCCGAGTTCGCCGCCACGCAGTCTCGCGGCATCGATTTGAACTGCAAGTAATCAACCACGGCAAACAGGAGAAACACCCAATGAATACTACAAGAGCATTCGCGTCAAAGGCGGGCGTGACGCTTGCCTCCGCCATCCTCGGCGCTTCGGCGTTCGCAGGGCTTCTCTACGAACCGGGCAACTACGCCGCGCAGGACCATCTGGTGCTGCAGCTCGACGGCATCCGCAACGCCGGCGCTCTCAAAGCCCACGACGGCGCGGCGACTGCGTGGGTCGATCTAAAGTCCGACGGCCGCAGCGCCGCAATCAGCACCATATCGTCCATCTCCGGCCGCTCCGTTCCTGCGACATCGCTTCAGGAAGGCACGGCTGGCTGGACGGACGACGGTTATTACTTCGACGGTGTCACCATCATGCAGATGAGCGGCGCGCTCACGCTCGGCAACACCTACACGATCCAGGTCGTGTGCGACGTCGATACCGACAAGTTCCAGACGCGATTCACCCAGTCTTCGGGAGTTGTCTCGGAGGGCACTCTCCAGTATCCTGGCTTCATAGGCACGACCGATACAGACGGCAACGACTACTGCAACATCTACTACAACTGCGGCAACGGCCATCAGCGCGTGAATGCCAAGATGGGTAAGACGAACTTTGATCCAGTGTTCGTCACCAAAGCGGCGTGGAACAACCGCTATCTGACGGCGTGGTCGAGCGGCTCCGAGGTGTCGCTCTTCGATGGCAAGGCCGTCGGCACGAAGACGAGCAAGAATCTCGCGGTGGGCAAGCGTACGCTCACCTTCGGGGCGTCATACGGCTCCACGACCTACGGCGCGTGGCGGCGCTCGCTGGTCGGCACGATCAAGGCCGTTCGCATTTACGACGCCGCCTTGAGTGACGAGCAGCTGGCGGCGAACCGCGCTCTCGACGACGCCCGCTTCTTCAACGGCATCCCCGTAACGAACGTTGTCGTGGCGGCGAACATCGATGGCGTGGAGGCGAACGAGGGCTGCGGCGCATACGCATTCGACGCGGAAGGCTACACGTTCACCGCCCCCGCGCAAGTAACGAACGGAAACGGCATTTTCGAGTGCACCGGCTACACGCTCCAGACTTGGAACGGCTCGGCCTGGGGCTCGCCGGTGTCGCACGACGGCGAATTGTCGTGCACCTTCTCCGACACCTCGGCCAAGGTCCTCCTGACATGGCAGTGGAACCAGACGCAGAGCATCGCCACCTATACGTGGATGGCCTCCCCGGCCAACGCCACGTGGGATGCGTCTTCGCTGAACTGGAACTCCGGCGAGGCGTGGGCGGACGGCAACGACGCGGTGTTCCCCGCGACGTCGTCCCAGAAGAAAATCACGCTGCCCGCCAAGCGCACGGCGCGCAACGTCACCTTCGACGGGGCGTCATACGCGCTGAGCGGTTCGCTGGCCGCGACCGGCAAGATCACCGCGAACGCCAACCCGATCACGCTGGCGTACTGCCTGGCCGGCGAGACTGCGACGATCGGCGGCAGCGGCATGGTTTACATGGGCTGGGAAGGAACGCGCACGCTCAAGACCCTTACGCTTGAGGACAGCGTGACGATCGCGCCGAACCACGCCTACGTCTTCGGGCAGCCATCCTCGTTCACGACGAACATCGTCGTTTCCGGTTCCGGGCCGACCATCTTCTTCAACAATGCGGCCACCGCCGCAAACGCGCTTGGCAGCACCAGGTTCATCCGTCTTGTTTCCGGCAGCACTCTGCACCTCGGCGCGGGCGGCACCTTCACCCTGAACAACCTTGCGGCGGATTCTTCGCCCGGCCTCGACTTCAGCACGGATACCATCGTGGACGTTCCAAACGCGTATAGTGGGCTGATCGTGCTCAATCCGACGGTCGGCACGACAAACGCCATCGGGCGGCTCTCCGTCAAAGGCCGGGCGAAGGTGACGGGCGGCGGGACGCGCCTCGGCGCGCCCTCCCTTGCAACCGGCGCCGGTGCGCTCCTCTACGTAAACGGCAACTCCAGCGCATTTGCCGACACGAAGGGAAATCTCGTCGTTGATGGTGGAGTGCTCTATGCTTCGCAGGACAACCGCTACGTGGAAGTCAGCAACTACGGACAGGTAACGGTGACGGGCGGCGGACGCATCGATATGCCAGGCACGGAATGGCTCAACGGCCTCACCAATCCCGGACGCCTCACGGTAACCAATGGCGAGTTCAATGTCGCCACGCTTCGCCTCAGCCAGTCGGGAACGGCGAAGGCTTCGGAAATCAACCTGAATAAAGGAGGCGTCATCCGGGCGTCCACGCTGCGCATGGACACCAGCTCGAAGGCCGTGTTCGCGTTCAATGGCGGCGCGTTTCAGTCGACCAGCGGCGGCGACGGGCGCAACCTGTTTACGTCCGACGCCGCGCGCTGGGCGAACGTGGCGTTCACCGTCGGCGAGAAGGGCGCCGTCCTCGACGCCTCCAACGGCGTGAACATCTGGTGGGACCGCCCGCTCGCCAGCGGCGCGGAATCGGACGGCGGGCTGCGGAAACTCGGCAGCGGCATTCTCATCCTTCGCGCGGCGAGCACATACAACGGCCCTACGGTGCTGGAAAGCGGGCGCATCCAGGCGCGCGTCGATCATGCGATACCTTCCGGCACCACGCTGCGGCTCGGCGGCGGCGATGACTGCAAGTTCACGGCCTACACATACGACTCCGAAAACCCCCAGCGCGACACCGTGCAGACGATCGCCCGCGTGGAAGGCAGCGGCGCGCTTGACAACATGGCGCGTTCGTCCGTGGGCGGCGTAGCGCCTTCCGCAGGCGGCACGATCGAATTCCAGACGACGTGCGCGCTTTCTGGCGACTACGAAGTCTCTGCCGACTCCAACGGCTGCTCCTGCCTCAAGGTCGCGGCCGGGCAGGACATCTCCGGCCTCGCGGTCAAGGTCCTGAACGCCGAGGCGCTCGACAAGGACGTGGCTTACAAGATCCTCGACGCGGCGAAAGGATACGCCGGGAAGTTCGGCGCGAGCGTCCTGCCGGAAGGATGGACGCTCAAGTATGAGGACGACGGCGTCTCTTTGAAGCACTCCAAGGGAATGCTTATCATCTTGCGGTAAGGCGGCAATGGTCCGGGCGATCGCTCTTTGCGGAACGGCGCTGGCCGCTCTCCCGGCCTGTGCGGCGGTTTCGCTCGACGCGCCGGGACACGTCTATTGCGAAGGCGAGGCCCCGGTCGCCGGCGGCGGCGTTCCTGGGGCGGCCTGGACGCTTTCGGACTGGCGCGGTCGCGCGGTCGGGCGGACCGGCGCGTTCGACGAGAATGGCGCGGCCGCGCTGGCGCCTCTTCCGGCGGGCTACTACCATCTGCAAAGCGGCGGGGACGACGTGACGCTGGCGGTCGTCACGGCGCGGGACGGCTGCGCGTCCGGCAACGGTTCGTTCTACGGCGTGGACTCCGCGCAAAGCTGGATTTCGCGCAAGGGCTGCTTCATGTGCCCTTGGAACGGCGGCGACACGTTCCGAACGGTCAGCGATCTCATATGGCGCGCCGGCATCCGCCATGTGCGCGACCGCCTGAGCTGGAGCGAGACGAACCCACGCCCCGGCTCCATCGACTACGCGGACTACATGCGCAACGCGGAGCTGCTGAAGGAGCGCGGCATCCTGGTAGCCGGGATGTTCCACGATGCGCCAAAGTGGGCCGGAAGGCTGGCGAAGCTGCCCTCCGACCTGAACGCCCTCTATCGCTTCTGCGCCGACGCGGCATCTGCGTTCGGCGGACGCATGGGCTCCTGGGAGTTCTGGAACGAGGAGGACATCGGCTTCGCGCCCGAACCGGTCTGGGACTATGCCGCAGCGCTGAAGGCCGCTTACCTCGGCTTCAAGGCGGGCCGCCCCGGTTGCACCGTGCTGCCGGGCGCACTCTGCCAGGCGCCGGGCAGCGACTATGCGCGCGTGTTCTTTGGCAACGACGCCGGCAAGTTCTGTGACGCATTCAATCTCCACGTCTATACCCCGCTCTCCGGCTATCCCGCGCGCTTCGCCGCGCTGCGCTCCTTCATGGCGGAGCATGGCATCGGCGGCCGCGCCGTGTGGGTCACGGAGTCCGGCACGCACCAGGACGGCCTGGCGAGGCGCGAAGGCGCCATGAAGGGCTTCAAGGCGAGTTCGCCCGATCAGGAGCTGGTCGCGGCGGAACACTACGCCAAGGCGCAGGTCGCCCTTCAGATGGAGGGCGTGGCGCGCAACTACCACTTCGTGTTCGGCGCCTACAACGAGTCCCGCGACGCAAAGGACTGGGGGGTGCTGCGGCGCGACGGCACGGTCAAGCCCGTTTACGCCGCCATCGCCACTATGGCGGACGAGCTCGCCTCCGCCTGCATCGTCGGCGAGATGGACGTGGGCGAGAGGCTCCGCGCCTTCGTCTTCGCCCAGCCGGACGGCTCGCAGACGCTGGTCTATTGGTCGGTCTCGCCGCTGGATGCGTCGGACGGCGTGGTCTCCGCCGCGCCTGACTTCGCGCGCCCGCTTGCTCTGCGCGTGGCAGACGGGCGATACCGGCTTGCGGATCTCTGCGGCGTCCGCTCGTGCGCCATTGCCACGAACGGGACGCTTGCGCTCGAAGCCACGCGCTTCCCCGCCTACGTTTCGGGGCTGAGCGGCCTTGCGGTCGCGAAGCCGGCGCAGCCGAAAGGCGTGGTCGCCCCATGCGTCCCCGCGCCGGACGAGGATGTGTCGGTCGTTCTTCGCGTCGATCTCGACCCGGCCGATTTCAAGATCTCCGGGCAGAAGACAATGGCATCCCTGACGGGCGACAAGGGGCGTCTGCGCGTCCAGGTATGGAACTTCGGCGACAACGCAAAGACGGGACGCGTCGAAGTCGCCGGCGGAACGCTGGAAGGTCTGCCCGATACGGTGGTCCTTGGCGCGCGCGGCGCTCCTCCCGCCTCTTTCGACTGCACGTTCATTCCTTCTGCGACCGACGGTTTCGAACAGAGCCTTTCGCTGACGGGCCTTTTCGGTTCGCGCCGCTCGAGTCGTCTCTTCGTGCCGCTCTATCTGGAGAAAAAGCTTCTGGACTCGTGCGAGATTGCGCCAATCGACTGGAAGGATCTGGAAGGCTGGCGGCGCAACACGTCCGCCAGTTCTTGCGCCATCTCATGGGACGAGGGCGAGAAGGCCGTGCGCTTCGATGTCGCCTGGGATGACGACTGCACCGATCGGTGGTTCTATCCCGTCCATGAGTTGAAGATGCCGCAGGAGAGTCTGGACGGGGCCGAGATGATACAGTTCGAGGTGAAGAGCGAGCAAGACAAGGTGGAGAACGACTTCTCCGCGCAGAACCTGATGCTGGTCTTCGGCGGCGGGAAGGCGTCTGCGCTTTATCTGCCGTATCAGGCGCCGCTCGGTTCGTGGGAGACGCGGCGCGTGGCGCTCGTCGGCGCCGGGCCGCTCTCCGACGTCGCGGCGGTACGCATTGGCGCGAATCCCAAAGGCTCCAGGTGTTCGTTCTGGATACGCAACCTCGCGATTCTAAGGAGGAAAGGATGCTCGAAATGAAGCGCATGCCGATCGTCTTGGCACTCGTTTGCCAAGGCGCCCCTCGTTCAGCAATCACCCGGCAGAAAGGAAGAATGCCGTGAAAAGGCGCGATTTCATAAAGGCGGCGGTGTTCGCGGCGGCTGGCGGAGCGCTCGCCCCGCTGCGCGCCGCGGCGGCATTGGAGCGGCCTTTGCGCAAGGAGGCATTGCCGCCCGCGACCGAAGTGCCATATCTCGGCGGCGGCTGGCAGGTTCGCATGTACTCCGGCCGCACGACCGACATAAGTCTTTCCACGCTTTTCCGCTCGCCCTCCGGCAGGATGGTTATGGTAGATGGCGGGTGGGGCGCAGACGGGGAGTTTCTGCTTGGCGAACTCAAGCGGCTTGGCGGCGCCGTGGATGCCTGGTTCCTCACCCACGCGCACGCGGACCACTACAGGGCGCTTGGCGAAATCCTCAAGAAGCCGCGTTGCGGCGGCCTGAAGATCGGTCGCGTCGTCCACAACTTCCTTCCGCTGGATTTCATCGAGGAAGTGGCGCCGTCCGCCTTGCCGCATGTGCGTGGGTTTCTTGGCGATCTTGCCAAGAGCGGTCTGAAGATCGAGCGTCCCGCCGCCGGGAAGACGTACGATTTCGGAGAAGGACTTTCGTTCGAGTGCCTGAACGACTACGACCTCTCCATGCGGCGCGACGCGATCAACAACTCCAGCATCTGCTATCGCGTTACGGTCGCCGGCAAGTCCATGCTCGTGACGGGCGACGTCTCCAGGGATATGGGCGCGAAATTGGTGCGGACCCTGCCGCCGGAAAAGCTCAAGAGCGACGTGTGCTTCATGGCGCACCATGGACAGGCGGGTGCGGACAAGGAGTTCTACGCGGCGGTGAGCCCGGAGGTGTGCGTTTGGCCCACGCCGCAATGGCTGTGGGATAACGACCTCGGCGGCACGCACGGCCCTGGCTCCGGCCCGTTCCTTACCAACTACACCAAATGCTGGATGCAGGAACTGGGCGTCAAGCGGCAGTTCCTGCTCACGCGCGACGTGGCGTTCGTGTAGCGCGGCTCGCTAGAGGGCGAGCGTGCGCTCCACGACCTTGGCGGCCGGCGCGTCGCCGATGGCGATCTTCGGCGCGTTGGCCAGCAGGTAGTCTTCCGCGGTCTTGCACCACAGGCCGTTGTTGGCGGCGCACAGGCGGTCGAGCTCTGCGTAGAAGGGATTGTCCGCGCCAAGTTTGGCGAAGTCGGATATCGCGACCATCGGAAGGTCGGCGTGGGTATATACGAGGCGCTTGCCACCCGGGACCGTAGGCAGGTCTAGCGTGGCCTGCGCGGCGGAGGGGAGACCGCCGACGTGGGTGATCATCACCTCCGGGTGCAGCAGCCCCTTGCCTATCCACTCCACGGAGTCCGTCATGTCCTTGACGTCGCCGCCTGAGTTCGCCACTATGTGGTGGTTCATGTAGTGGATGTTGTAGAAGTTGAAGGGCGCCGAGAGCTTCTGGTCCGTGGGGCCGGCGAAGAAGTTGAGGCATCCGCCGAACGCCAGCAGGTCGGAGCACTGCGTTATCAGCGCGGGGACGGCGGCGAAGAGGAAGATGTCGTCGAAGCCGCCGCCAGACGAAGTCGGGTTGGATGCGTCGGCGGTGTCGGCCAGGTTGTATGCCTTCAGAGCGGCGACCGGGTCGGCGATGCCGCGCGTGTTCACGAAGTGCAGGGCCACGCCGTTGACAGTGCCGTCCGCCCGCCCGCCGGAATACGCGAGGCCGAACATCCGCGCCGCCCGCGAGAGCCTGTCGTCGTCGATGTCGGTGACGACGAGGCGGCGCGGCTTCTTCTCGGGGCCGTGGCAGGCGATGTCTATGCATCCAAGCCCCATCGCGCCGCATCCCGCCAGAAGCAGCATCGTGCCGCCATCGACGATCCCGCCTTCGTGGACGTGGGAGCCAAAGGCATGGTGGTAGTTGGAGCGGAAAGCGGAGACGATGCACGATATGGGCTCGGCCAGGGAGCACTTGAAGAAGGCGTCGCCGTCGTACGGCAGCAGGCACCCCATCTCCATTATGATGGACGGCAGCCGCACGAGGGTCGTCTCGCCGCCGATCGTGTGCCAGGAGTAACCCATCGTCTCAAGCTCGTGCCCGGGTATGTTGAAGGCGGGCTGGATGCCGACGCGCTGGCCGACGCGGAAATTCCCTGCCCACTTCGTTCCGACCTCGCGGACGATGCCGCACGTCTCGTGGCCGAACATTATCGGGTTTTCGGCGATGTCCTTCGGCACCCTCTTGTGGCCGGTGCCGAGCGCCATGGCCTTGTAGTCGCTGAGGCATATGGTGTTGGTGACAATCTCCACGACCACGCCGTCCTCGCCGGCGGCCTCCAGTTCGATATTCTCCAGACGCGCATCTTTCGCGCCATAAAGCCTCCACGCCTTTCCTTTCATGTCTCGTTTCCTTTCTTGTCGGTGATGCGCGGTATTCTACCATATCCCGCGAATGCGCGCCACTGCATTTCTTCACGCCTGAATTGCATATTTCATCCGGTGTTGCGGGAGAGGGACGATTTATGGTATAATGGAGCCGCGATGAGGAAAAGAGTGCTGATCATGATTTCCCCGGCCAGCGCCGCGCGCACGGCCGGCATTGCCCGCTATGCCCGCGAGCACGGCTGGTATCTTATGATCCAGGACCGCCTCGGCTACCGTCCGCTCGCCTGGGACGGCGACGGCGCCATCGTGGCCCTCAGGTCGGACAACGAGACGGTGCGCATGGTGGAGAGGCTGCGCAAGCGCCGCATCCCGGTGGTCGATGTCACCGTATCTCGCCCGGAGGTGTCGCTGCCGCGGGTGACGAGCGACCACGTGCAGATAGGGCGCTGCGCGGCGGAGCATTTCGAGGAGCGCAACTTCAGGAGCCTGGCGTGGTTCTCGACTGGATGGGGGCACGTGCAGAAGCTGCGCTACGCCGGCTTCACGGAGCGCTCGCCGGCCGTCAGGTGGGTCGTGGCCGACGCGCTGCCGAGGGCGCGCAAGGATAGTTACGCGGCCTTCCTCAAGTGGATGGGCGGCGCGCTGCGCGACGCTCCCAAGCCTCTCGGCGTGCTGGCGTACGACGAAGCGGACGCCGCGCGCGTCCTCGACGTCGCCGAACGCATCGGTCTCGCCGTGCCGGAGGAGCTCGCGATACTTTCCATCGGCAACGACCGGCTTATATGTGAAAACCAGGCGGTGCCGCTATCCTCGATCGACCAGAACCTGGAACAGGGCGGATACGAGGCGGCGAGGCTGCTCGACCGCCTCATGAACGGCGAGCCTGCGCCGCGCAAGCCCATCCTCGTGCCGCCGGCGGGCGTGGCGCAACGCCGTTCCACGGACATCATGGCTTCGCGCGACCCGCTGGTGCGCGAAGCGCTGGCATACATCGAGCACAACCTTTCCAGGCCTTTCGGCGTCCCGCAGATATCCGAGGCTCTCGGCACGACCCGCAACGTGCTGGCCAAGCGTTTCCGCGCCGATCTCCGCCGTTCGATAGCCGACGAGGTTATGAGGCAGCGCCTGGCCGCCGCCAAGATAATGCTGCGGAACTCGGAGCGCACCGTCCGCGCCATCGCAGAAGCCCTCGGCTTCAGCTCCCCGTCGCATCTGACGAACACTTTCCGCGCGAGGACGGGGATGACGCCGCGCGAGTTCAGGATGACGCAAGAGGACGCGCCCGACGGGCTTTGAAAGTGCGCGGCCGGGTCAGACGAGCGGTTTGCCGATTTTCGGCACGCTTGCCATCAGGTAGCGCGTGTATTCCTCCCTGGGGTTGCCGAGCACCTCTGCGCACGTCCCCTGCTCCACGATCTTGCCCTTGTTCATCACTATTATGCGGTCGGCGATGTGCTGGACCACGCCTATGTCGTGGGTGATGAAGAGGAAGGATAGGGAGAGTTTGCGCTTGAGGTCGCCCAGCAGGTCGAGCACCTGCGCGCGTATCGAAAGGTCTAGGGCGGAGACCGCCTCGTCGCAGATCAGCAGTTCGGGCCTTAGCGCGATCGCCCGCGCTATGCATATGCGCTGGCGCTGTCCGCCCGAGAACTCGTGCGGGTAGCGGTCCAGCATGCTCGCGGGCAGGCCTACGGAGTCCAGCAGCTCCGCGCCCTTGTCGCGCCGTTCCGCCACGCTGCACAGTCCGTGATACACCATGCCTTCCGTCAATATCTCCTGGATGGTGTGGCGGGGGTTGAGGCTGGCCATCGGGTCCTGGAACACCACCTGCACGCGCCGCCGGTATTCCATCAGCGCCTTGCCGCGAAGGGTGAGAATGTCCGTGCCGTTCACGCGGATCGTGCCGCCGCACGGTTTGTTCAGCATCAGGATCGCCCGGCTCGTCGTCGATTTGCCGCAGCCCGACTCGCCGACTACGCCGAGCGTTTCGCCACGCCGCAGGTCGAAGCTGACGCCATCGACCGCTTTCACGTGGCCGACCGTGCGGGCGAACACGCCTTTTTTGATTGGGAACCAGACCTTGAGGTCGCGTACTTCCAGAATGTTGTCGCTCATTGTTTCGTGTGTCGTTTTCCCGCTCAAGAAACCCGGTTCCCTGTTTGCGCGGGCTTTTCAGCCCTTGAAGATGAAGAAGCGGCGCGAGAAGTAGTTGATGAGGAACGAGACCGCGACCTCCAGGATGGTCGCCTGCGTCGTCATCATGCCGCATACGTGGATGAGCAGCGCGCTGAGGGCGGTGGCGATGGCGCAGGCCATGGCGGCGGCGCCAAAGAACATGGCGAACTCCACGTGCCATGCGAACTTGCCGGGTCTGAACACGAAGGCGCGGTTCATCAGCCAGCAGAACACGTTCGCCACCACGAAGCCGGCCGCGATGTCCACGGAAAACAGGATGCCGCGCACCATGTCGCCCATTTCCGCCGACGGCAGGGAAAGCAGCCTCACCGCCCAGTCGTCGGGCTTGAGGCATTTCAGCACCGTCGAAGCCAGCGTGTAGAACACCACCAGCTGCACCAGCGTGGACAGCGCCCCCACCACGCCGTATTTGACGAACTGCCAAAAGGCGCCGCTATCCCGCGATAGTATCTTGCGCAGCATCTTGGAGGGGTGGCCTCGTTGTTTCCTGGGGCTCGCGGCGCGACGCCGGGGAGATTGGGCGCGGAGCCGCCGCAGTCCATGCGGCGGCTCCGTCATCCCGCGTCCGTCAGACGCTCAACTGCGTCTTGTCCTCCTTGACGTCGTCGATCGTGATGCCGAGTTTGCTGAGATCGACCGATTCGATGCCGAGGGGCTTGGCCGTCTTCCAGCCGCCGCGCGTGAAGTCCGGGATGTCCTGCGAGGCGCCGCGGTTCTCCGCCGAGCGCTCGCAAAGTTCGCAAAGCGAGCAGGAGGCCGCCAGATCATAGACGTCCATGTCGAGCGGCAGGCCGTTCTGCAGGCAGTAGCAGAGCCTGAGATCCATGAGGAAGTCCATGCCGCCGTGGCCGCCCATCTTCTGCGCGAGTTCGCCCGCGACCTTCCAGAGCGGATGCTGGTATTCGGTTGCGATGCGCGTGGCGTACGTTTCGGTCAACTTCTCGCTTTCGAGCCGCGACATCGACCAGTATGCGTCGAGTTGGCGGCCGAGCAGCTGCTCGGCTTCCTCTTTGGTGAAGTTGAACCAGTAGTGGCAGGCGTCGCCGGGCTTGTTGGCCATCGCTATGCGCAGCGGATAGTCGCAAAGCGTGCCCATCGTGCCGGAGACGAGGTTGATGCGGGAATACGGGCGGACGCTCGTAACGTCGTGCTGGATCATGATCGTGCGCCCCATGACGGTGCGGATCGTCGTCGTCGACATGTCGCCGTGGCGCGGATGGAGATTGGCCTGCCAGCTGTTCTCGCCGAACACGTTCCTGGCGTAGGCGTCCATGCCGGTTTGCTTGGACGCCACGCACGTGAGATATTCCATGCGGTCGCCGCGGTTCACGTTCATCGCCTGCATGATCGGCAGAAGGCCGTGGGTCGGGTAGATGTTGCCGGTGTGGTCGCGGTTCCATTTAAGGCGCCAATACCCCTGGTAGCCGCCCCTGGAGGGGTCGAGGTAGTTGAGCGAGCGCAGGTCGTGGATGTAGGCGCCTTCGCCGTGGACGATGTCGCCAAGCTTGCCCTGGCGCACGAGGTTGAGCGTGAGCATCTCGACAGCGCCGTAGCAGCAGTTCTCCAGCTGCATGCAGTGGCGCCCGGTGCACTCGGCCGTCTCGACGAGCGCCCAGCATTCCTCCAGGTTCATCGCGGCCGGGACTTCAATCGCCGCATGCTTGCCATGCTCCATCGCGTAGAGCGCGATTTTCGCGTGGAGCTGCCAGGGCGTTGCGATGTAAACGAGGTCGAGGTCGCTCTCGCACATCGCCTTGTAGCCTTCCTCGCCGGAATATTCGCGCGCTGCGGGCTTGCCGTTCTGCGCCAGCCACTGCTGCTGCGCGGCCACGCGTTCCGGGTAGAGGTCGCACAGCGCCGCCACTTCGACGCCAGGTATGGCCGCCAGACGGTGCACCGCGCCAGGTCCGCGCATTCCGAGTCCGACCACGCCGACGCGCACCTTCGATATGGGCGCGACGCGAAACGCCGTCATTCCGCCGGCATCGACGACTTTGGCCGCATGGCTCACGCAGCCCGCAAGCGCGGCGGTCGCGCCCATCCAAGCCGTTCCCCTGAGGAAATCCCTACGATTCATCTCCATTATTGTGTTCTCCTGATTGGTGAAGTTGGGGCGTATTATACCATATTTTTCGCCAGCGGTGGGGAGAGAATGCGTCGGTGGCCGATTTCTTCGCCGTTTCCCCGCGCCTGGCGCCTCTCCGCCGCATTGTTACGGCTTCCCAGACTCCATATACAGACTCGCCCGTCTCCATATATGGACCCGCCCCCCGTCTCCATACATGGACCGGCCCCCGGGCCGCGGGGCGCGGCGGCCCGAAAAAAAGTGAAAATACCCCCTTGCGCTGGAAGCGCGGAATGTGGTATAATATGCGCCCGTTGCCCCGCGAGAGGCGACGTCGCTCTGTGACAACCGGCGCTTGAGGCGCGTCCCGAAGAACGAAGGCGCAGCTCCTCCCAAGGAGCCGCCGGAGGGGGCGCGGAACACAATCAGATGCTTGTGATGTGGTCGGAATTCATACAACTCGAAACTTTCTTTTTCTGAGAGTTTGATTCTGGCTCAGAACGAACGCTGGCAGCGTGGATTAGGCATGCAAGTCGGACGGGATCGGGAGGGTAGCAATATTCTCCCGTGAGAGTGGCGGATTGGGGAGGAACACGTGAGCAACCCGCCCTGGAGATGGGGAAAACCGTTGGAAACGACGGCTAATACCGAATGTGGCGCCCCGCGGCATCGCGGGAGCGCCGAAGGGGGCCAAAAGCTCCCGCTCCGGGAAGGGCTCGCGCACCATCAGCTAGTTGGCGGGGTAACGGCCCACCAAGGCTTACGGTTAGCTGGTCTGAGAGGATGACCAGCCCCACTGGGACTGAGATACTGCCCAGACTCCTACGGGAGGCTGCAGTCGAGGATCATTCGCAATGGGCGAAAGCCTGACGATGCGACGCTGCGTGGAGGATGAAGGCCTTCGGGTCGTAAACTCCTGTCATCGGGGAAAAGGCGAGGGAGGCCAACACCCTCCTTAGTTGATGGTACCCGAAGAGGAAGCGACGGCTAACTCTGTGCCAGCAGCCGCGGTAATACAGAGGTCGCTAGCGTTGTTCGGATTTACTGGGCGTAAAGGGCACGTAGGCGGCGGGGCGTGTCGAGTGTGAAATCTCCGGGCTCAACCCGGAAAGTGCGCTCGAAACTGCCTTGCTGGAGTACGGGAGAGGGAAGGGGAATATAGGGTGTAGCGGTGAAATGCGTTGATATCCTATAGAACACCGGAGGCGAAGGCGCCTTCCTGGAACGTTACTGACGCTAAGGTGCGAA
>CAMOIK010000016.1 GCA_946615875.1 uncultured Verrucomicrobiota bacterium
AAAAAAATGGTATAATAGGCGACATGAAGAAACCAGACTACAAATGGCGTCTGCTGGCGCTCGTATCCGCCACCTACTTCCTCGCGCAGGGCACGCGACAGATCTACAACACCGTCCTGCCGCAGATCAAGGCGGACTTCGCCGCCGCCGGGCAGGCGCTGACCGACACCGACTTCGGCCTGGTGGGCAGCGCCTTCACGCTCGTCTTCGGCCTCGTCCTGCCGCTCGGCGGCTTCCTCGCCGACTTCGTCAGCCGCAAATGGATGATCGTGGCCGGCGCCGCGCTGTTCTCGGCCGGCATCTTCTCGTCGAGCTTCGCGACGGGGCTGGGAGCGCTAGTCCTGGCCTACGGCGTCGCGAACGCCGCCGGGCAGGCGCTGATGCCGCCGTCCAACTCTTCGCTGATCGCGCAGTTCCACACCGATACGCGCGCGACGGCGTTCTCGATCTACCAGGTCGTGTTCTACGCGGGCATAGTCGTGTGCAGCGCGGTGTCGGGCTTCCTCGCAGACATGGGCGAGGGAGGCTGGCGGAAGGCGTTCGCGCTGTTCGGCGCGTTGGGCGCCGCCTGGGCGCTCGCGCTCGCGTTCTCGATGCGAGACACGCCCCAGCCAAAGACGGACGCCGCCGCGGACGGCAAGGCGTCGCTGAAGGAGGCCGCCGCCGCCTTCGCCGGCAAACCCTCCGCGCTGCTGCTCATGGCGGGCGTCGGCGCCTACCTCTACGCGAAATACGCCTTCAACCTCTGGATCGTGGATTACATGCGCCGTTCGTTCGGCGACGCAATCACGCTGAAGGAGGCTGCTTTCCACGCGGTGTTCTGGTTCTGTCTCGGCTCGACGATCGGCGTCGGCGCCGCCGGGCGCGTGTCGGACCGCCTGGCCGCGAAGAACCGGAAGGTGCGCTTCGACATGAACATAGCGGGCTTGGCGCTCTTCGTCCCCGGGCTGCTGCTTTCCGCCTACGCGCCCAGCGCCGCCTGGTGCGTCGCCGGGACGGGCGTCGCGGGCCTCGCAGCGGGCATCTACGACTCCAACTTCTACGCCTCGCTATTCGAAGTGGTGAAGCCGCGCTACCGCGCGGCGGCGGTCGGCATATTCGGGTGCGGCGGCGCCGTCGTCGGCGCCGTCGGCCCGGCGATGCTCGGCTGGACCTCTACGCACTTCTCGATGCGCGCCGGCCTCGCCTCGCTCGCGGCGCTCGCGTTCGCAGGGATGCTCGCAATACTGGCCGCCAGGGTGTTCTTCTTCGACCGGGACAAGGAGGAGCAGCTATGCCAGACCTAGCAGACATGCTACCGAAGAAAGTCCTCGATGGTGCGGAGCTCCGGGATGCGTTCCAGCGGGAAGGAAAGGCCGAAGCGCTCTTCTGACTCCATGACGAGCCTGAGGTGGTTCACCGAGTCCCACTGGGGGATGGAGCCGCATCGCGCCGCGCGCACCTCGTCGCGCGATACGCCGAAGAGCGACGCCGCGAAGGCGACGAGCGCTTCCCGCAGGAGGTCGCGCACGGTGTGGAAACCGAGAAAAGCGTCGATGCCGACAGGCGCGGCGAAGTCGTTCTCCATCATGACCAACAGGCCGAAGGCCGTCAGCGAGCACCATCCCTCGGTCTCCCTGAAGCGCGTGTCGAGCGTCACGCTTTCGGTTTCCAGCACGTCGGCGACAGCTTTGCAAAACTTGTCCATGGCGTTTCGTGTAGGTTTTCAATTGCCGCGTCCGCCCGCGCGCGACAGGCACGGCGGGATGGCGAGCGCGGCGAGCGTTGCGAAGAAAGAGAGCCAGGCGAAGGCGAGCGGCAGGCCGGCGAGCGGCTTTTGCGCGGTGCGCGGGCGGGGGCGCGGCGCCTTTCGTTCGACCATCAGCACCTCCATGTCCCTGGCGACCCCGCCAGGCGCCAGGAACGGCATCGTGGCGGAGCCGACGACTTTGAAGCCGTTGGCGGCGACCGCCCTGCGGAAGCGAGCGGCGGCGCGCGGTTCTTCAGGGACCGGCTGCGGAAGCTGTGCGATTTCCGTATCGGCGGCGTGGGCGGCGCAGTAGAGGCGGTCGATCCTCGCGAGGTCGCAGGCGCCAACCAGGACGAGCGCGCCGACCGCGAGGCTGGCGCGGCGCGGCGCAACGAACCTGGCCAGCAGACCGCGCAGGGCGTCTATGCCGAACGCGGCCAGGACGCACACGCAAAGTTCCGTGAGGTGGTGCCATTTGACCGGTGCGCGTATCGAGTCGCCGACGGGAAGCATGAAGACAAGGCGGTAGAGCGGCTCGAAGTTCCTGCCCAGCGAAAGCAGACAGGCGAACGCGCCAGCCGCAAGGAAGAAAAGCGCCTCGCCGCGGTTCGCGCCGCCTCCTCCGCCGCCGCGCCGGAAAGCGCCGAGCGAACAGGCGGCGCCGAGCGCGGCCAGGATGCACGTGACAAGCCCGAGATACAGTGAATGCTGCCTGTAGTTGCCGCGCTGCGCGCCGAAAGGCCGCCCCAACGCCCCGGTGTAGGGCCTGACGCCCGTGCCCTGGCGCTTCCCCAGCGCCAGCACCATCGGGCAGCTGGTGTCGCCGTTTACGCGCGGGACGGCGAACTCCAGGATCTCCGCCGGCGGCAGCGACCAGTTGGTCACGAATATCCATCTCGCCTCCGCGTCGTCCTTCGCCGCGCCGCCAGTCAAGACGGAGCCGGCGTCCTTGGCCTCGGCGATGTCGCTGTCGCGCCGCGCCTTGTCGGCGGCGGCGCCGCGCAGGCTGGGAGCTGCGATGGCGCCGAACGTCACGGCGGCGATCGCAACGCCCTTCCAGCATGGCAGGCGACGCTCGCGGATGCAGCACCAGACGAAATACGCCGCCGTGAAGACCGTGAAGATCAGCCACAGGTCAGGCTGGTAGAAGCTGGCCCAGGCCACGCAGGCGCCGAGCAGCACCCAGTTCTTCGCCTTGCCCTTCCTGACCGCGCGGTCCGCCAGGCCGAACGCGAACACGCCGTAGGTCATCCACTGGAACCATCCGAGGTGGCCGGCGGAAAACAGGCTGAACCAGTAGCCGCAGAAGGCGAGCAGCAGCCCCGCCCCGTACGACGCCAGGCGCGAAAGGCCCCTGCCGCGGCAGTAGTAGGCCAGACCGAGCGCGGCGAAATAGGCGGCGAGCGCGTATTGCAGCTCCACCCAGAAATACGGGCTGCCCAGGAACACGATCGCGTCGCCCGGCACGAACTTGCCAGACTCCCTCCACGACGCCAGCCAGTCGCCTATGCGATCGACCGGAAACGACGTGGCGCAGTCCGGCATGACCGGCACGACGTCCGTCGCCCACGTCCCGTAGAAGACGAAACCCGCCAGCACCGCGAAGACCGCGGTGAAAAGCGCAAACCACGCAAAGCGTCTGTTGCCCACGAACACCTCCATATGACGGCGCGAATTATACCAAATTTCTGCCGTCCCGTGTGTCTCTTGCTCCTTTTATCGTGCCGCCTTGCGAGCCTCCTCCCCGCCCCCTTGCAAAGACTGGGGAGATTTGATAAAATACGCGCCGCCTGAAATCCAAGGCGAGTGGCATTTCACAATTTGGAACGCGACAGAGAGCATATGAGGAGAATCCTTGCAACGGCCCTGGCCGCCGCGTCTTTCTTTCAAATGGCCGCGAACGCGGACGAGACCGTGCTTGACGGCCTCGTCTGGCGGTATGATGCGACGGACGGCGGGGCGATCATCCGCGGCGCGGCGCTGCCGGCCCCTGCCCCGGATGTGGAGAACGCGGCGGCGGGCGCGTCTTCGACTACGGCTTTGGAGGAGCTAAAGGTGCCTGCGGAGCTTGGCGGGCTCGCCGTGGTGGCGATAGGCGACGACGCATTCAACGAAAACGAGCGTCTGCGCGAGGTCAAGGTGCCGGAAGGCGTGAAGCGCATCGGTTCGCGTGCGTTCAAGGACTGCCGCAGCCTGCGAAGCGTCAAACTGCCGGACTCCGCGACGGAAATCGGCGACCGCGCGTTCAGCGGCTGCCGCGCGCTGAAGTCCGTGTCGCTCGGCTCGCACGTGACGAACATCGCCGAGCGCACCTTCCGCGACTGCCGGTCGCTAGGCTCCATCGACCTGCCGGAATGCCTGGCCTCGATAGGCGAGAAGGCGTTCGCAGACTGCGCCGCGCTGCACGTCGTCACGGTGCCGCACGGCGTCACGAACATCGCGGGCTGGGCGTTCGCAGACTGCGCGGCGCTCTCCACCGTCGTCTTCCTGGGCGCCGAGCCCGCCGTGGGCGACGATGCGTTCGCGCGCGTGGGCGAGGGGTGCTTCTTCCGGGCGTCGGCCGAAGAGGGCTGGAGCGTGAAGATTCCCGGCACGTGGCAGGGCAGGAACATCGTCGATCTGGCAATCGAGACCTACAGGCGCACATACCTCATCTTCCTGCCATCCATCGTCGGCGCGATCGGCACCATCGCCATACTCATACTCGCAATCGTCCTGCGCGAACGGAAAGAGGATGACGACGAAATGTGACGCCGCCGCGCTCCGCGCACTGGCCTCGCGCTACGAGACGGCCGCTTTCCTGGACGGCGACCCTTCGGGCGTGATGCACGAGGTGCAGGGGGCGCGCAACCGCGAGGCCGCGGCCTTCCTCGCCGCTTCCCTGAGTTTCGGCGCGCGCGAACAGTTCCTGCCGCGCATCCGCCGCATGGTGCACGATTTCGCCGGCGGCGAGCCTGACGCATGGATACGCGAGGGCGCGTTCGAGCGCGACCTGCCGGGCGGCTGCCGGGACTGCTTCTACCGCTTCTACAAAGTGAAGGACGTCAATGCGTTCCTGCGCACCTACCGCCGCATCATGCAGGAAGATGGCTCGCTCGGAAACTACGTGAAGGCCAACGCCGCCGGCGACGGAGCGCGCGCCGTCGCCGCGATTTGCCGCCGCTTCGCCGGAAAATCGGGCGGGATCGTGCCGCAGGACGCGAAATCCGCCTGCAAGCGCCTCTGCATGTTCCTGCGATGGATGGCGCGAGCGCGCTCGCCGGTGGATCTGGGGCTGTGGGCGGACTTCATAGACCGCCGCACGCTGGTCATGCCGCTCGATACGCACGTGCTGCGCCAGGCGCGCCGATTGGGATTGATGGCGACAGGCGCGGCCTCGTTCGCCGCCGCGCGCCGCCTCACCGCGACGCTCGCGGAGACTTTTCCGGAGGATCCGCTCAAGGGCGACTTCGCCCTGTTCGGCCTCGGCATCGCCGAAAAAGACGCGCCCTTGCGGTCCCCGCAGACGCATTTTATGGTATAATACGCGGAGTTTTCCGCACAAAAGGAGGAATGGAATGTCAATTTCGGGAACATGGCGCCGGCGAAAAGCGGCAATGGCGGGGCTGCTGGCGATGGCGGCGGGGGCGGCGTTCGCGCAGCTGCCGCAGGGCACCAACGACTGGTCGCGCATCTATCTGGGCTCCAACCCAAGCGTGAGCGGCGACGGCAGGGCGTTCGCCTTCGAGTGGAACGACCACCTCTGGCTGGCAGACACCATGGGCGGCTACGCCAGGCGGCTGGGCTCTTCCAGCGCGGCCGACTCCTGGCCGGTGATCAGCCCGGACGGCAAGAAGATCGCCTTCGCGAGCGACCGCGACGGCGGCATGAAGGTCTTTGAATTCGACATCGTCGGCGACTCCGTGCGACAGATCTCCTTCCACTCCGAGACCACATACCCGCGCTCGTGGTGCCCGGACCTGGCCCACGTGATGTGCCAGGTATATCGCGATTCGTCAGGCCCGAAGACCTGCGAGAGAATCGCCATCATCAACACGGAGAAGCGCGAACGCGAGGAAATCCCGTTTGACGTGCCCGCCTCCGACCCCGCAATGAGCCCGGACGGCAAGTCCATCCTCTTCACGCGGCGCGGCGACGAGCTCTACCGCAAGCGCCCGCGCTCCATCGGCCCGGCCGCCGGCCAGATCTGGCAATACGTCATCGCCGAGCGGAAGTTCATCCCGCTCGTCCGCCACGAAACCGACTGCCGCAACCCGATATGGCGGCCTGACGGGCAGGGCTTCTACTACCTCGACGCGAAAGGCGGCTCGCGCAACCTCTGGTACCGCAGCATCGACGGCTCGCGCGACGAGCAGCTCACCTTCTTCAAGGGCGACCACGTCTTCCAGCCTTCGCTCTCCGCCGACGGCAAGACCATGGTCTTCCGCCAGGCGTTCGACTTCTGGCGCTTCGACCCCACCGACCCGAGGCGGGCGCCGGAACGCATCCTCCTCAAGCCGGAGCCTGGCTACGTCGAACGCGGCGAATCCAAGCGCCGCCGCTACGACACCTGCTGGAACAACGACACCGACGGCGACGTTTCCTTCTGCGACAACGGCACCCAGATAGCGTTCACCACAGGCGGCGACCTCTACGTGATGGACACCGTCATCTGCGAACCCACGCTCGTCCACGGAGACACCGGCACCCACGAGCGCGAATGCGTCTTCTCGCCCGACGGCCGCGCCCTCTACTACACCAGCGACAGGGGCGATTCCGTGCGCATCCTCAAGGCCGAGCCAGAGGACCCGATGAAGCCTTGGTGGGAGAACTCCTCCTTTAAAAAGAGCGTCGTCATGGCGGACGGCGCGCAGCGCGTCGCCTTCTCCATCTCCCCGAACGGCTCTCGCCTGGCGTGGCAGGATCCAAGCGGCATCTTCACTTTCGCCGACACCAACGGGAACGTCATCGCGCACGGCCCGAACGCCACCTCCGGCGGCGGCTACGCATGGAGCCCGGACGGCAGATGGATCGCCGCGCAGCTGGCGGACGAGTTCGCCAACAGCGACGTGTGGATCCTTTCCACCGACGGCTCGCACAAGCCCTACAACCTGTCGCGCAACTTCAAGTACGACGGCGAACCGGCATGGAGCCCAGACGGCAAGATCGTCGCCTTCGTCTCGGAACTGCCGGAGTTCGGCGACGGCAAGTTCCTGCGCTACGTCTATCTGGACCGCGAGACCGAGGAGCTGGAGACCTACACCTACGAGCTCGACAAGGCCAGAAACGTGATCCGCGAGAACTCTCGCGACGCCTCGGGCTCGCCATCGCGCTACGCCGCGCTCGAAATCCCCCGCGACAAGGACTCCGAGAACGGCGCGGTCACCATCGACTTCGCCGACCTCGCCGACCGCGTCAAGACCGTCAAGACCCACGCCGCACTCCCCTTCTTCCGCTGGGACTCGCGCACGCTCGCCTACGCCGCCGCCGACAAACGCACAGACACCATCCACATCCCCGACCGCGCAAGGGGCGAGAAGCTCTACGACTGCGTGGGCGTGCCGCGCGGCTGGGTGGAGAAGGACGACCGCGTCCTCTGGATCGTCGATCAGCTGCCGGCGCTCGGCCCGCGCAAGCTCGCCTTCAGCGTCTATCAGAACACGCGCTACGACGACTACCAGGAGCTGGGCTTCCGCACGGCGTGGGCGCGCATCCGCGACCTCTACTACGACCCGGACACCCACGGAGTGGACTGGGGCGCGGTGGGCGAACGCTTCCTCGCGCCGGCCCGCAACGCCTCCAGCTACTCCGTCTTCATACGCGTCATGAACATGGTGCTGGGCGAGCTCGACTCCTCCCACCTCGGCTTCTACGCCAACAGCAACTCCAACAAGGAATGGGCGCGAAAGACCCCGCTCGGCGCATGGGACATCGTCACGGCGCACCTCGGGCTGCGCTTCGAGGCCGCCGACGCCCCGGACGGCTGGATCGTGCGCGACGTGATCCCAGGCGGCCCGGCAGACCGCAGCGGCTTCGGCATACGCAAAGGCGACGTCGTGATAGCCGTCGATGGGCAGAACGTCGGCGGCGGCATCGACCCCACGCTGGTCCTCAACGGCCCGCCCAACCGCAAGGTGCGCGTCACGTTCCGCAGGACCGACGGCAGCGCAGAGACGATCGTCATCCCCTCCTGCTCCTTCCAGTATGCGCGCGAATGCATCGGCGCGGAGGAGATCAAGGCCAAGCGCCGCTACGTCCACGAGAAATCCAACGAGACCTTCGGCTACCTCAACATAGACGCAATGAACTGGGAGTCTCTCTGGCGCTTCCAGCACGAAGTCTTCTCGGAAGGATACGGGCGCGACGGGCTGATCATCGACGTGCGCAACAACTTCGGCGGCTTCACCGCCGACCAGATGCTGCAGATCCTGCTCGGCGGCGACCACTCCCGCTCCGTCACGCGCACATGCGGGCCGGGCTACCTGTTCGGCTACTGGGGCCGCCCGGTATGGTCCAAGCCGATCGTCGTGCTGTGCAACGAGGCCACGGGCTCCAACGGCGAAATCTTCTCGCACGCCATCAAGACCCTGAAGCGCGGCAAACTCGTCGGCCGCGAGACCGGCGGCGGCGTCATCGGCACATATGATTCCGCGCTGCTCGACCTCGGCTCCTTCCGCGACGCGCGCTTCGGCTGGTTCGTCCTCGACGGCACCGACATGGAACACCACGGCGCCAAGCCGGACTACGAGGTGGACGACGAGCCGGCCGACGTCAACGCAGGCCTCGACAAGCAGCTCGACAAGGCCATCGAGGTGCTGGGCGACGAGGTCAAAGCGTGGCGCGCAGCGAACCCGCCGATACGGCTCAAGTTCGCCAGATAGGCGGCAGACGGCAAAAAAGAGCGGCACGGCCATCGGGCCGCGCCGCTCTTTTTGCGTCTTCCGCCGCGGGCGCCGCCGCGATGCGGCCGCCCTGCGCGCAAACTACTTGACCGTGATAACGGAGTTGAACGTGCCCTGATCGTTGGCCACGGAGTTCACGTTCTCGGGATCGGCGCACCAGGTGCCGTCGATCACGAACTTGTACTGGTAGTCGCCGGGCGCGAGCTTCAAGGAAACCGCATACACGCCGTCCTTGGCCTTGTATGCCATCTTCTTTGCCGTCGGATCCCAATTGTTGAATTCACCGGCGACGAACACGTTCTTGCCCTTGTCGGCATGGACCGTGAAGGTTACTTCCTTCTTTGCGACCTTCGTCGCCTTCTTAGCGGCGGAAGCCGTCGTCTTCTTGGCGACGACCACCGGGGCCGCACTCTTCTTGGTGGTCTTGATCTTCATTTATCGTTCCTATTTTTGTTGTTATCCAGCGCTCTCTGCCTTGCGAGCAGGGAACGATGACATATTTTCACATATTTTTTTGAACTTGTCAATAGCCCGCACCAATAAAAATTTGGTATAATTAAGGAGTGAAAACGACACTAGGAGAAAAGCTTGCCAGGATCTTCACGGCGCTTATCGTGCTGGTCGTACTGGCTGGCGGGCTGGCTTCGGCCTGGCCCGCGTATCTGCGCGGACGCTCCCTCAGGGCGAGGGACGCCAAACTGGCGGCGGCGATAGAGGAGAAGAAGCGCGAAATCGCGAAGCTGAAGGAGTTCCAGCAGCGCTTCCGCACCGACTCCGAGTTCGTCGAGACGATAGCGCGGCAGAACCGCCGCGTCTTCCCCGGCGAGCTGGTCTTCATATTCGAGGGCGAGAAGTAGCGGCGGCGCCGCGCCCGGTGCGCGGCCGCACGAGGATACGCGAACGACAATGAGACTGACGAGGCTGCTGATCGGGTTGGCTATGCTGCCGGCGTGCTGGGCGATGACGCGCGCGTTCATCGACTCCATGTTCCGCTCGGTCGGCCTGGTCGGCGGGTTCTCCGCGGAGAGCGTCGCCCTGCTCGCCGGCATGGCGCTCTTCGCCGTTCTCTGGAGCTTCCTGCCGCATCCCGTGAAGACATACGTGCTGGGACACGAGCTGACACACGCGATATGGGGAATGCTCTTCCTCGCCCGCCCCTCGCGGCTGAAGGTGGGCGAGAACGGCGGCAGCGTCAGCCTCACGCGCACCAACTTCCTCGTCACGCTCGCGCCCTACTTCTTCCCCTTCTACACCTTCGTCGTCATCGCCGCCGCGATGGCGACGCGCTGCTTCGCCGATCCGCTGCCCTGCCTGTGGGCGTGGATGTTCGGCATCGGCTTCACCTGGGCCTTCCACATCCTCTTCACGATACAGACCCTCTCCGTCAGGCAGCCGGACGTCGCCGCGTGCGGGCGCCTGTTCTCCTGGACCTTCATCTACGTCGCGAACGTCGCACTGGTCCTCGTCTGGCTCTGCTGCACCACGCGCCTGACCTTCGGCGAGCTGGGCGGCTTCATCCTCCACCGCGGCATCCACGCATATGCGTCGCTCGCCTCGTTCTTCGTCTATTGCGTCCGCTGGATCGCGGACACGATCTGATATGTCAAGCGAACTTACACCGATGATGCGACAGTATCTCGCGATGAAACGCGAGATACCCGCCGGCGCGATCCTGATGTTCAGGCTCGGCGACTTCTACGAGATGTTCGGCGACGACGCCGCCGCCGCCTCCCCCATCCTCGGGGCGACGCTCACCCAGCGCAACGGGCTGCCCATGTGCGGCGTGCCATACCACGCGCTCGACACATACCTGGCCAAGCTCATACGCGCGGGAAAGACGGCCGCGCTCTGCGACCAGGTGGAGGACCCCAAGACGGCAAAGGGGCTGGTCCGCCGCGAAATCACGCGCATCGTCACCCCAGGCACGGTGACGGAGGACGGGCTCCTGGACGACACCGCCAACAACTACGTCGCCGCCGCGTTCCCGGACCCTGCGGACGCGGCAGGGAACGACGGGGAATGCGCACTTGCGCTTCTCGACATCTCCACGGGCGAGTTCGTCGTGGAGGACTTCGCGTCCGCCGACAGAATGCAGGAGGCTCTGGAGCGCTACCGCCCCGCAGAGATACTGCGCCCGACCGACGACAACCGCTGGACGTTTTCGGCGGAAGCCGCCACCGACACGCTGACGAGGCATTTCAAGGTCGCCGGACTCGACGGCTTCGGCCTGACGGGCCACGACAACGCCGTATGCGCGGCGGGCGCCCTGCTCCACTACGTGGGCGTGACGCTGCGCCACGGCACCGCGCACGTCCGCCGCCTGCGCCTGCGCGACGGCGCGGGGATACTGACGCTCGACGCCGGCACGATACGCCACCTGCAGCTGCTGCCAGGCGGCGACGTCGAACGCGGCGCATCCCTCCTCGGCGTGCTGGACGCCACCAAGACCGCCATGGGCGCGAGGACGATGCGCAACTGGATACTGCGCCCGCTCGCCAGCCCGGAGGCGATAAACGCCAGGCTCGACGCCGTGCAGTCCTTCGTGGACGACCGCTTCACTCTCTCCGCCCTTCGCCAGCTGCTCGGCGGCGTCCGCGATCTCGAGCGCCTTGTCGCAAAGGCGGATTCCGGACGCGCCAACCCACGCGACCTCAAGGCGCTGGGCGCTTCGCTCGCGCCTCTGCCGGAGATAAAGGACATGGCGGCTCCACTCGCCCCGTGCGGCGCCGCCCTGCGGCCGCAGCCGGAAATCGTCTCCCTCCTTGAGCGCGCCATCGCCGACGACCCGCCGGCGATGCTGGCCGACGGCGGCTTCATCGCCGCCGGCTTCGACGCGGAGTTGGACGAATGCCGAAGACTCGCCACCGAGGGCCATCGCTGGATGGCCGACTACCAGGCGAGCGAACAGCAGCGCACGGGCATCCCAAAACTCAAGGTCAAGCACGTGCCGGCCTTCGGCTTCCTCATCGAAGTGCCCAAGTCTTTCGCATCCAGGGTGCCGCCGGAATACGTGCGCCGCCAGACCCTCACCACCGGCGAGCGCTACGTCACGGAGGAGCTCAAGGAATACGAGCGCAAGGTGCTGGGCGCGCAGGACAAGGCCGTCGCCATCGAACAGCGCATCTTCCGCGACATCGTCGCGCAGGTCTGCGCCAGAGCGCCGGAGATACAGGCGAGCGCCGCCGCGATCGGCGAGCTGGATGCCACGCTGTCGCTGGCAGACCGTGCGCTCGCCGCCGGATACGTCCGCCCGGTCGTGGACGGCTCGGACGCGCTGGAGATAGAGGACGGGCGCCATCCCGTAGTCGAACAGCTGCCGGACGCCGAGCCTTTCGTGCCGAACTCCACCCGTCTCAACTGCACCACCGACCAGATCATGCTGATAACAGGCCCGAACATGGCCGGCAAATCGACCTACATCCGCCAGGTGGCGGTGATCGCGATCATGGCGCACATAGGTTCGTTCGTGCCAGCCGCGTCAATGCGCATCGGCGCGCTCGACCGCGTATTCACGCGCATCGGCGCCGGTGACGACCTGGCGCGGGGACGCTCCACGTTCCTGGTCGAAATGCAGGAGACCGCCAACATCCTCAACAACGCCACCGCGCGCTCGCTCGTGGTCCTGGACGAGATAGGGCGCGGCACGTCCACTTTCGACGGCATCTCCATCGCATGGTCCGTCGCCGAATATCTGCACGGCAAGGCCGAATGCAAGGCGAAGACCCTATTCGCCACGCACTACCACGAGCTCACGGATCTGGCGGACGTCATGCCGGGCGTGAAGAACTACACCGTGCGCGTCAAAGAGGAGAACGGGCGCATCGTGTTTCTGCGGCGCATCTCCCCCGGCGTGGCCGAGAAGAGTTTCGGCATCCACGTGGGCGCGATGGCGGGACTGCCGCCGGAGGTGGTCGCGAGGGCGACAGAAATCCTCAAGAACCTCGAAGCCAGCGAGATAGACGTCAATGGCGCCTCGCGCATCGTCCGCAAGCCGCGCCGCAAACTTTCCGAGCTGCCCGGCCAGATGTCCTTCCTCTAGTCCGGCCAGGCGGCCTCAGACGCAGCGGACTTTTGAGACGGCGATCGCCGCCAGCAGGGAGAGGACGATCGGTATGGCAACGCCGTCCACGGCGACTGCGAACGCCGTCTGCGCTGGCTCCACGCACTCGTCGCTGGCCAGCGCGGACACCGGGTTCAACGAGCTGAGCGGGCGCGCAGCCAGTTCGACCGTGCGCGTTATCGCCAGCGACACGCGGTCTATCCTGTCCGTCTCAAGCTGGTCCGGGTAGCTGACTATGACGTCCGACGACACTGCGCCGACGAAGAGCATGACAAAGCATGCGAACACCGCGACCGTGCGGCCCAGGCACGCGCCGAGGAATACGGCGAACGCACAGATGGCAGCGAGGATCGCCACCATCTGGAGATAGGCGCGAACGAGGTTGGCGCCGAACGAGTCCGCCGCGACAAGCAGCTTGACATCCTTGCGTGGGCGGAGCATCAGCGTGCCGCCGCCGGTGTTTGAAAAGGAGAGGCTGGTGGCCTCCGTCTCGGCGTCTGCGGCCTCGCGCGGCGAGGAGAGCGGCACTTTCACGACGGACTTCGTGACGTTGCTCACGCACCCCTCGCGGCAGCCGATGGAGAACACTCCGCGCACTTCGTCGCGGAGATTGAAATCGCTTGCGAAGCGCATCCTGACCGCGAGCGGGCGCCCAGCGGCGTCCGGCGGCAATTCGAAACGCCACGACGCGACGGAGTTGGTAGGCACCGTCTCGTATCTATCCATCGCCTTCTGCGCGAACATCCGCATCACCGTGGCTTTCGGCGCGTTCGTCATTGCCGTGAGAACATCGACTAGCTCCGGCGGCGCGTCTGGCTCGTCAAGCTTCGGCAGCAGCGCCATGTAGCGGGCATACATCTTCTCCGCCTCGGCGGCCGGAGACGCCATCACGGGATCCAGCACGTGGTCGCAGCGGCGACCGACGCCGACGCCCGCCGCAAGTATCGCGCAGGATGCCGCCAGCGCGGCGGCGCCGACGGCGACGAGAGCGGCGACGCGTCCTGCCGCCAGCGAAAAGCGCGCCGCCGGCCGCACCCTGGCCAGCGCGAGACGCCGCTCCTCGCGCTCGCGGGAAAGAGAACACGCTCCGGACGCCGCCAGCGCTATGCAGCAGATGGCGAAAGCGCCGCCAAGCGAGAGCTGGATGCGCAGCAGCCTGGCGCCTTCAACCGTGCCGTCGCTAGTGGCAAGCGCCGGCACGGCAAGCGTCCACGCGGCGCAGGCGCCCGCGAGTATCCATGCGGCGCGGGAGCGCGAGAGTCGCCGCAGCTCCAGCAGCAGAACGGCCAGGAACGCCTTCACGGCGACACGGCCTCCAGAAACGGCGCCACCTTGAATTCCCTGCGCTCGGCGACGGCGGCGAGGAAGCATTGCTGAAGGGAACCTTTCATCTCTGCGACCTTGCCGGACGCCACCGCCCTTCCGTGGTTCAGTATCATGAAGCGAGCGCAAACATCCTCTGCATCGGCGAGGAGGTGCGAGGTCATGAGTATCGTCATGCCGCCCTTCGCCAGAGTCCTGACGAGCGTCTTCACTTCGTCGGTGGATACGGGATCCAACCCTGACGTTGGCTCGTCGAGGATCAGCAGTTCCGGCCTGCCGATCAGCGCGGAGGCTAGGGCGACGCGGCGAGCCATTCCCTTGGAGTAGCCCCCGACCGGGCGGTCGGCCGCATCCGCCAGCCTCGTCATCTCCAAAAGTTCGCCTATGCGTTCCTTGGCCGTCCGCCCGTCCAGTCCGCACAGCCCGGCGTAGTATCGCAATGTTTCCCTCGCGGTCATGAAGGGATGCAGATAGCTGAGCTCCGGCAGGTAGCCGAGACGGCGGCGGGCCGACGCGGAGTCTGGCGGCTGCCCGAAAAGGCGGACCGCGCCGGAGTCTGGCCGTATCAGGCCCAGTATCATCTTTATGGTGGTGGATTTCCCGCTGCCGTTCGGCCCAAGCAATCCGAAGACCTCGCCGCGCGCCACGGAAAGATCGAGGCCATCGACGGCCTTTATCGTCGGGCGCAGCCAAAAGTCCCGGAACGTCTTTCCGACACGCGAAAGCGACACTGCCTCTTCTGTTTCCATATCGGACGCTACATCTCCCTGGAGTTGAACACGCGCGCGCCGGCGACCAGCGCGGCGGCGACGAGCGGAGCCGCCGCCGCATACGTCGCCGCGACGAACGCCCACGGCGCCCCGGCCCCGCCAGACACGGCATCGGCCAGATAGTGCGCCCCGAACGCCGGCAGGGCAAGCGCGACGACGGCGAACGAAATCGCAGCGGCGGCGTTCGCCTCGAACCTGACGGCCAGCGCGGCGGCCAGCGCGGCGAAGAACACCGCCGGCGGGACGAGCGCCAGCGCGATGCCGACCTCTCCCGCCACCAGCGAAGCGTCCATCCTGTAGAAGACGCCTGCCAGCGAAACGGCAAGCATGAGGATGTTCGCGCAGCGCACGAACCTCATGCGGAAGAACCTGTTCAGCACGGCCGCCGCCACGACAGGCAGCAGCATGGAGGCCACGCCTACAGCCAGGCTCGGCCCCCACACGCGAGCCACGCCGCCGTGCGCAGCTTCGGCCCCCAGCACGGAACCGCGCACCGCGACGATAGAGTTCGCCAACACCGTGGCGAAGAAAACAAGATACGCGAGGACCACGCCGGCGACCTTCGCGCAGAGGAACGACGCGCGCGACAGGGAATGCGCCAGCGCCATGTGCACGGTCTGCGACTCGATTTCGCGGCGGACGGTGCGCACCGCCGAAAGCACGCACAGGACCACGCCGCCGACCATTATCGCGGAAAGCCCCGCCTCTCTCGCCATGCGGGCGGGCTCCCCGAACTGGTGGTAGTGAAGAGCGCCGGCGAAAGTCGAAAGCGCCAGCGCCGCCATCGTGACAAGCAGCGCCAGCGCATCGCACGCCAGCTCCAGCATCGTAGCGCGGACAACCGAAAGCATTTCGAAGGCGCGCGGCCGCGGCGACCCGCAGCCGCGCCATGCCGCAGCGTCAGAACATCGACGACTGTATGTTGTCGTAGAGCAGGTAGCCGAGCGCACCCATCGCCACGCAAGCGGCGGCCTGGACGACCAGGCTGACGACGCCGAACGCGACCGGCACGTCCTTTTCTCCGGCAACCGCCGCAGGAGGCGGCGCGAAAGCGGAGACCACATTGGACGCCGGCATGTCCGGGATGTCCGCCACGTCGGGGACGTCTCCTTCGCCGCCAGACGCCTCCGCCAGCTTGGAAACCGCCGGCGCGCCGGGTTTCTTGACGCCGAACTTCATCGTCGGCCTGGAACCGGCGGGCCTTGCGACTTTGAGAGTCTTGCGCTGGGTCACCGTGGCCGCCGCAGGCTCGGGCGCGGCGGCGGCAGGCTCCGAAACGGGCGCCGCAAGCGGCGGGACGGGCGCGGCGGCGGGCTTGGACGGCTGCGAGCCGGAAATGTCGCCGGGACGCTTGATGCGTATCGTCTTCATCGGCGCCGACTCCTTGACAGGCGCCGCGCCGAACGCGTCGGAAAGCGATATTCTCGCGGTTCTGGCCTTCGCGGCCTGCTTCTGCGCCTCGGTCATCGCCGTGTCGGAAATGATGCCCGTCTTGCGCAAAATGGCCTGCTGCGGGATTTCCTGCGTCACGCCCTTGAGCTTCTGGGTGACGCTCTTGAGCTGGTCGAGCGCCTTCGGCACGTCCGCGGCGGCAGGTGCTTCAGGCTGCGGAGAAGGAGCGCGGACGACCGGCTTGGCGGGGATCTTCAGCGCCGGTGCGCCGCCGGCCGGCGGCCTGCGCAATACCGGCTTGAGCTTGAGCGTGGCCGCATCGCCGCCGGCTGGCGAGATCGGGTTGGCCACAGGCGGCTTGGGCGCGCTGATCGGGCTGGGAGTTTCTTCTGACATGGAAGTATCCTTTCTGTCTGATAGGCTTGACGGGGGCGGCGGCGCCTACACCGCCATTATCTCCGCTTCCTTGGCTTTGAGCTCGGCGTCGATCTTCGCGATGCCGCCGTCCGTGGCCTTCTGTATCTTGTCTAGCGCCTGCTTGAGGTCGTCCTCGGAGATTTTCTTGTCCTTCTCAAGCTTCTTGACGGCCTCGTTGGCATCGCGCCTGACGTTGCGCATGGCGACCTTCTGCGCCTCCGCCTGGGTCTTCGCGAGCTTGACGATTTCCTTGCGCCGCTGCTCGTTGAGTTCCGGCACGGTGATGCGCAGGACCTTGCCGTCGGTCTGCGGGGTCACGCCGAGGTTGGCGGCGAGTATCGCCTTGTTCATTTCGGCCAGGACGGTCGGGTCGAACGGCGTGATCTTGATCTGCCTCGGCTCTGGCGTGGAGATCGTGCCGAGGTTCTTGATGGGCGTGGGGCAGCCGTAATACTCCACCTTGATGGTATCGACCATCGCCGGATTGGCCTTGCCGGTGCGCAAGCCCGAGAACTGCGCTTTCAACGCGTCGAAGCTCTTCTGTATCTTAGAATCCGTGTCTTTCAGCACTTCACTGACCATCGTTTTGTCCTTTCGGTTTTGGAAATCAGGCCGACCGGACGTTGCCGGCGGCGCGAGTGGGCTATTTGCCGCTGACGAGCGTGCCGACCGCCTCGCCGCGCACCACGCGCTCCAGCGCGTCTGCGTCGAAGAAATCGAACACTACGATCGGGATCTCGTTCTCCATGCAGAGCGCGAACGCCGCCGAGTCCATGACCTTCAAGCGCTTTTCCAGAGCGGTTTCGTAGCGCAGGGAGTCGTATTTCGTGGCGGTCTTGTCCTTCTTGGGGTCGGCCGTGTAGATGCCGTCCACCTTCGTGGCTTTCAGCAGGGCCTCGGCGCCGATCTCGCTGGCCCGCAGTGCGGCGGCGGAGTCCGTGGAGAAGTAGGGGTTGCCCGTGCCGCCCGCGAATATCACCACGCGCCCCTTGGCGAAGTGGCCGAGGGCCTTGCGCTGGATGAACGGCTCGGCGAAGCTTGGAATCGCCACGGCCGTCATCACTCTGGTCGGCACGTCGATGGATTCGAGCGCGTTCATCATCGCGAGCGCGTTGATGATGGTCGCCAGCATGCCCATGGAATCGCCGGTGACGCGGTTCACGCCCTTGCCGGCGCCCGTCAGACCCCGGAATATGTTGCCGCCGCCGAGGACGATGCCGACCTCCACGCCCAGCGAATGTATCTTCTTGACTCTCTCGGCCATGAACGCGAGCTTTTCCGGGTCGATGCATTCGCCCGTTTCGCGGTTTCCAAGCACCTCCCCGGAGAGTTTGAGGAGTATGCGCCGATACTTGATGCTTCCTTTGCCTTTTTTCACGATGGGAATTATAGCATTTTCCCCCGCAAAGGGCAATGGGGCATTTCAAGAAAGTTTGAGGCCTGGGAGAGGGCCCGCGACTCCACAATATGGAAAACCGCGTTTCCATCTATAGAGAACCC
>CAMOIK010000017.1 GCA_946615875.1 uncultured Verrucomicrobiota bacterium
TATATAGAGCGACCCATGTTCCATATATGGAGCGCCATTTCTCCATAATATGGACAACTGCGGCTGGATTGCGGGAGCGCAATGGCAAAATGCACGTCATCGCGCTTGTCAAACGGGCAAATGCCGAAGATAAACAAAGACAGAAATCCCCATTGACTGCGGACGATGAAATTTGGTATAATATACCCCACTTTGCCCCGAGTGGGGCGAGGAGAAGCGAATGATTCGGGGTTATCCATCCTCGGACAAAGCGGATTAATCTGAAAAACAAGGAAAACGGATTGAAAGGAAAACAAAATGGAAATGCCTACCTCCGCCCTTACGGGCATCTCGCTGAAGGACATGTTTGACGCCGGCCTTCACTTCGGCCACCAGACCAAGCGCTGGAACCCCAAGATGAAAGGCTACATCTTCGACAAGCGCAACGGCATCCACATCATCGACCTCACGCAGTCGGTCCAGCTCCTCGACGAGGCGGCCGCCTTCCTGCGCGACACCATCCTCGCCGGCAAGAAGATCCTCTTCGTCGCCACCAAGAAGCAGGTGGCCGAGATGGTCAAGAGCTCCGCCCAGGAAATCAGCCAGTACTACATCACCGAACGCTGGCTGGGCGGCACGCTCACCAACGCCAAGACCATCCGATCCTCCGTCAAGCGCATGCGCCAGCTCCAGGCGATCGCCAAGGCCAACGGCGGCGAGCTTTCCGAGCACAAGCAGGAAGCCTCGATGCTCCGCCGCGAGCTCAGCAAGCTCGAAAAGAACCTCACCGGCATCGCAGAGATGGCCGAGCAGCCCGGCGCGATCGTCATCATTGACGTCGTGAAGGAGGCGAACGCCGTCAAGGAGGCCGTGCGCCTGGGCATCCCGGTCGTCGCGATCGTCGACACCAACGCCGACCCCGAGCCGATCGACTACGTCATCCCCGGCAACGACGACTCTGTGCGCGGCGTCGAGCTGGTCCTCCGCGGCTTCGTCAACGTCGTCAAGGCGGCGGAGCTGGAATACAACGCCAAGGCCGCCGAAGAGAACCGCAAGCGCGAAGCCGAGCGCAAGACCCGCGAAGAGGCCGAGAGGGCGGCGCGCGCCGAGCGCCGCGCCAAGAACGCGAAGACCGGCGACGCGCGCAAGCCCGCGTCCGGCAAGAAGCCCGTCGTGGCGGCCAACGTCAAGGCTGCGGCGCGCGCCGCCAAGGAAGCGGCGGAAATCAAGGCCAAGGCAGACCTCGCCGCTAAGCGCCAGGCCGCCGTCCAGGCCGCCGAGGCGGCGGTGAAGGCCGAGGAGGCCCCTGCGGCCCCCGCAGAGGCTCCTGCGGCCGCGACCGAGACCCCTGCGGCCGAATAAGACGCCTAAACGACAACACCACAAGCAACAAGGAAAAGCAAGATGGCAATTTCGATAGCACAGATCAAGGAACTCCGCGAAGCGACGGCAGCCGGAATGGGCGCCTGCAAGGAGGCCCTCGCCGCCACCAACGGCAACATGGAGGAGGCCGTCAAGTATCTCCGCGAAAAGGGACTGGCCGTCGCCGCCAAGCGCGTCGACAAGGAGTCCAAGCAGGGCATCGTCGCCCTCGCCAAGGCTGAGGACGGCAAGTCCATGGCGCTGGCCGAGGTCAATTGCGAGACCGACTTCGTTGCCAAGACGGAAGCGTTCATCAAGTTCGTGGACGACGCGGCCAAGGTCGCGCTGGAGGGCAAGGACATCGAGCAGACGCTCGGCGACGACTACAAGATGCTGCTCACCAAGACCGGCGAGAACGTGAAGATCCGCCGCAGCGAGCGCTACGTGCTGGAAGGCACGGGCGTCCTTTCTGGCTACATACACATGGGCGGCAAGATCGGCGTTCTCGTCGAGCTGGCCACGCCGTGCGAGAAGTGCGCCGCTTCGCCCGAACTCGCCGAGGCCGCGCACATGGTCTGCCTCCAGATCGCGGCCAACGCCCCGAAGTACGTGAACCCAGAAGACGTCCCGCAGGCGGAGATCGACGCCGAACTCGAAATCAAGCTCAACGCCCTCAAGGAACAGAAAGGCAAGCTGCCGCCGGAACAGGCGCTCGTGGGCATCAAGAAGGGAATGGCCGCCAAGTTCTGCACGCAGATCTGCCTCACCAAGCAGGACTACGTGGCAGACGGCGAAATCACCGTCGAGAAGTATCTCGCCGGAGTTTCCAAGGCTTGCGGCGGCGCGCCCATCACGATCAAGCGCTTCGTCCGCATGCAACTCGGCGCCTGAGGACGACAAGAACGGCGGATCGCGGATTGGGGACTGAGGCCGGCAGGCCGTGCAAACCCTTGGTCCGCGTTCTGCCGTTCGCAATTCCCAATCCGATGCGGATCGTCGTCAAGGTTGGCACACACGCCATTGCGAAGAAGACGGGGCGGCCTGACTATCCGGCGCTCCGTCGGCTCGTTTCCCAGCTTTGCGAACTGCGCAAGGCCGGGCACGAAGTAGTGTTCGTCTCGTCCGGCGCTGTCGCCGCCGGCGTAGAAGCCCTCGGCCTCTCCGCGAGACCCACGGACCTGAACGACGTGCAGATGTGCGCCGCCGTCGGGCAGGCGAAATTCATCTGCGAATACGAAAAGCTCTTCGCCCGCCACGGCGTGAAGATAGGCCAAGTGCTGCTGACGCACTACGACTTCGAGGAGCACCGCCGGGCCAAGAACGTCAAGACGTCGCTCGAACACCTGGTGCGCACCGGCATAGTGCCGGTGATCAACGAAAACGACGTGGTTGCCGACGAGGAGCTCAAGGGCACCACGTTCGGCGACAACGACTGGCTGTCGTGCCTCATCGCCAAGCTCGTCCGCGCCGACACGCTCATCCTGCTCACGACAGTCGATGGCCTGCTTGACGAGAACGGCAAACGCATTCCCCGCGTCGAGAAGTTCCGCAACGTCATGAAGCTGGTCAAGCCAGGCGAGAAGGGAAACCTCTCCAAGGGTGGCATGGACTCCAAGCTCAAGGCTGTGCGGGAGGCGGTCGCCAGCGGCATCGACACTTACATCGCCAACGGGCGCAGGAAAACCCTTCCCGCCCTGCTGGAAGGCAAGCAGGTCGGCACGTTCTTCCCGGCGGAAACCCTCTGATGAAACGCCATCTCATAGGCATAGGCGGAGTCGGCATGAGCGCGCTCGCAGTGGCGCTCGCCAATCTCGGCGACGAAGTGACCGGCGCCGACAGGACGCTCGGCACGAGGAACATTCGCTTCCTTGAGTCGCTCGGCATCTCCTGCCATCCGGACGACGGCTCGGGCGTGGACGGAACGGTCGATGAGGTCATCGTGTCCACCGCCATCGAGGACGACAACCCCGGACTTGTCGCCGCAAAGGCGTTCGGCATCCCCGTGACGCACCGCGCCGTGGCACTCGCCAGGGCGCTTGCCGACCGCAAGCTCGTCGCGGTCGTGGGCACCTGCGGGAAGTCGACCGTGACGGCGATGCTCGGCCACATCCTTTCGGCGTGCGGCTTCGACCCCTTCTGCGTGAACGGCGCCAACGTCCCGGGATGGGAAGGCGCCGTGCGCTTCGGGCGCGGCGAATACGCCGTGGCGGAAGTCGATGAGAGCGACAGGTCGCTCGTCGCCTTCCACCCGTATGCCGCCATCGTCACCAACTCGTCCGCAGACCACTTCTCAAAAGAGGAAATGGACCGCGTATTCGATTCCTTCGTCGCCGGACTTCCCGGCCCGGTCATCGACGCGCGGAACACCGAGATCGACTGCAACGGCGTGGACGTCCCCATGCCGGGCCGCCACAACAGGCAGAACGCCACGCTCGCGCTGCGCATGGCCGTGGCGCTTGGCTGCGACAAAGAAGCCGCTCTGGCCGCGCTCAAGAGCTTTCGCGGCGTCGAACGGCGTCTGGAACGCCATGGCGAGCGGGTTTACGACGACTACGCCCACAACCCAGAGAAGATCCGCGCCATGTGGCAGGCTCTCGCCGAGGCACACCCGGACGGCGGCATCTGCGTGGTTTGGCGTCCGCACGGCTATGCTCCGCTGCGCAAGATGATGGGCGAGTTCGCCGACGCCTTCAACGAGATCGTGCGCAACCGAGACAAGCTGCTGTTGCTGCCAGTGTATGACGCCGGCGGCACGGCGGACCGCACGGTGAGTTCCGACGATCTGGCGCAGATGCTCAAGCCAGGCGTGGCCATACAAGTGCAGGATCTGGACGCGGCCTACGGCTGGATTTCCCAGAGGATTGGCAATTTCGCGGCGTTCGCCGTCTGCGGCGCGCGCGATCCCGAACTGCCCGCGCTCGCCGAGCGCATCGCGGCGATCGCCTGATCTCCCGGATGCCGGGAACGCAGCGCCGCAGGAAGATGCGCCATGGGCGAGGGCCGTCGCATAATTCTCCACGTGGACATGGACGCTTTTTTCGCGTCCGCGGAGCTGTTGCGCCACGAAGAATGGCGGGGACGGCCGGTGATCGTCGGCTCCGGCCCGCACGAGCGCGGCGTGGTCTCCACCTGCTCGTACGAGGCGAGGAAATACGGGGTGCATTCGGCGATGCCGAGCCGCACCGCTTTCAAGCTTTGCCCGCACGCGATCTTCACGCCGCCCGACATGAAATTCTACAAGAAGGTCTCGGAACAGGCCTTCGAGGTATTCTCGCATTACAGCCCGTACGTCGAGGCGGTCAGCGTGGACGAGGCTTTCCTGGACATTACAGGCACCGTCCACCTCCACGGCTCGCCGGAAAAGCTTGGCGAGGCGCTGCGCGCCGAAGTGCGCAAGACCTGCGGCGTCACCTGCTCGGTGGGCATCGCGCCAAACCGGCTGCTCGCCAAAATCGGTTCGGAGCAGCGCAAGCCCGACGGCCTGACGGTGATGCCGTTCGAGCCGGAGGCGATACGCGACTTCCTCGCACCGAAGCCCGTCGGCATACTGTGGGGCGCGGGAAAGCGGACCGTGGACGCGCTGAAACCCTACGGCATAGCCACCTGCGCGCAATTGCAGAATATCGACGAGAGCGAACTGGCACGCATCCTCGGCTCGAGCGCCGCCGCAAAATCCCTCAAGGCGCATTCCTTCGGCATCTCGTCCGACGCGGTGGCGCGGGATGAGACGGAGGAGGTGTCGGTCTCGCGAGAGCACACCTTCAAGACCGATGTCGCAAACCGCGAGACCGTGCGGGAGGCGTTGGTCGGCCTCGTCGCCGAAGTAGCCCGCCGCTTCCGCCGCAAACCGCGCTGGGCGAAGACGGCGCGGCTGAAGCTCAGGACGGACGACTTCAAGACTTTCTCGCGCCAGATGCCCTTCCCGCGACCTTCGTGCGACGACATTGCGTTTCGCAAGGCGGCGCTAGCGCTATTCGACGCCGAGTGGCCGGCGTCGCGCAGGATGCCATCCATCCGCCTCGTCGGATTCGGCGTCGCGAACATACAGTCTTCGCCGAGCGAAGGAGAGCAATTCCTCTTCGAAAACACGGAAGACGCGCAACGCAGAAAGCGCGAACGCCTTTCCTCGGCGCTCGACCGCATACACGCCCTGTTCGACGGAAAGCGCTGAAGCGCCGCTAGCGCGTACGCGCCAGGCGCGAGGCCGCCGCCTCCAGGAAAAGCAGCAGCGCATAAGCCGCAAAGCCCCCGGAAAGCGCAAGGCCGAACGAACGGCTTCCAGCGGAGCCGGGCCCCGACGCGAACACGAGAGGCAACGCCGCAAGCGCGGCCAGGAGCGGTAGCGCGCCCTTCGAGCCAAGCAAACGCAGAGCGGTGGTCATCGCCACAAGCATCACAAGCGCGTAGCGCGAATAGACCGACATCGACACGTCCGCCGCGACAAGCGCCAGCACAGCGCCGAACACCGCCGCGACAGACGGCACGAGTCCGCAGAACGCCGTCCACCATCCGCCTGTGCTCGCCACGACGGCCAGGTAGGGCAGCAGTATGGCCAGCGAAAAGAGCAACCACTCGTCGCCCCTGCTCTTCAGGGATTCGTAGGTGAAGCCGGCCCAGTCGTTTATGTGGCCCGGCGAGAGCTTTTCGCGGCATATCCGCCTGACCTCCTCCACCGCCTCGGACGTGGAGACCCCGCTTTTGGGGATGAACTGCTCCGTGCAGTAGAGATACTGGTCGCAGCGGTAGCAGGCGCGCGGACCAAGTTCCTCGCGATATTCGACGAGGCTGCCGAGCGGCACCATCGCCCCCTTCTTCGAACGCACGTAGAGCCGCGCGACATCCTCCGGCCTCGCCCGCCCGACCCAATCCGCCATCGCGGTGACGCGGTTCACCTGCGTGCCGAGGTTCACGTCGTTCACGTAGATCGATCCGAGATTGTGCTGCAAGACCGTGTAGATGCTCGCCAGCGGCACACCCATCAATTCGCACTTGGCGCGGTCTATGGTGATGCGCAGGTGGGGTGTGTCCGCATAGAAGCCGCCTGTCACGGATTCCACGAGCGGCGACGCCGCGAATTCGCGGCGCATCCGCAAAGTCTCATCGGAGAACGCCATAGGGTCACTGGTGCCTATCGCCTGCAGCAAGACGGATACTCCGCCCTGGTTCCCCATGCCCTTGACCGGCGGTATCCGGAGCACGAACACCTCCGCTTCTGGGATGGTGTCGGCGATCTTCTTCATGCGCCTGGCGATTTCCGCGGACGTTTCCCCGGCGCCGCGCAACCCCCAGTCCTTCAGCACGACGAGCATCTTTGCCTGGTTCTCGCCGGAGCCGTTGATGATGCTCTCTCCCAGCAGCGTCGCGCACTTCTCTATGCATCCCAGCGAACGGATCTCCGAGTATATGCGCTTCATCACCCTGCTCGTGACGGCCATGGGGGTGCCTTCGTCGGTCTTGCAGTCTATGTACAGCACACCCATGTCCTCGTCCGGCACGAACTCCCTCGGCATCCTCTGCGCAAGGAAATGCGCCCCCATGCCGAGAAGCGCGAAAACGCAGAACGCCGCCAGGGTGAATGGTCGGCGACATGAGGCGCCGCCGCCGGGCTCGGCGCCGCTCCTCGTGATTGCCGGGACTATGAATATGGCGTTCAGCGCGGCGGCGACGGCCATGACGGCGAACACGAACGAGAACTGCCTGAACAGCACCCCCTGTACTCCATCGACGAGAGAAAGCGGTATCGCCGCACATGCCACGACCGCCGCCGCGGCGACCGCCCCTCTTCCCTTCGCGGCCGCGACGCCGGCGGCGAACGCCAATGACGCCAGGAAGGCGTAGAGCGTGAGAATGTTCACCTGCCAATCCGCCGCCGCCATGGCGACCGCCGTGAGAGACGAGGGCACGAGAAGCGACAGCGTAATCATGACGGCATCGCGAAGCGAACGCGTAACCGCCCACAGGGCGGCGAACACAAGGCACAGGGCGGCGGCGATGGCCCACGCGACACCGCAAAGCGCCTTTTTCATGTAATCCGTCGTGTCGTATGTCATGTCCCAGGCGAGGTCGGAGGGGAAGAGCGGCTCGAGCTTCGCCAGCTCAGCCTTTACTTCCGCCATCGCCTGGAGCGGGTTCGCGCCTGGCAGGAGATATATCACCGCATACACGGCCGGCGTATCGTCGTATAGCGCGGAATGCGCAAATCTCTGAGGAGCGGTCGCTATCCGGGCGACGTCTTTCAGACGCACCACCCCGCCCTTCCTGTCCGTCGCCACCACGATTTCGCCGAACTCCTCCGGCGAGGAAAGGCGGCCCTTCGAAACGAGCGTCATCACGCGCTCTTCTCCATCCGAGGGGAGGGCGCCCACGGAACCAAGCGACGCCTGCACGTTCTGCGCCTTTATCGCCGCGACAACATCCTCCGAAGCAAGCCCCATCGCCGCCAGGCGATCAGGCTGCATCCAGACGCGCACGGCGATCTTGTCACCCTTCACGACGGACTTGCCGACGCCGGAGACTCGCAGGACGGCAGGGTTCACGACGCCGAACATATAGTCGGCCACCTGATCCAGCGTCATCTCCCCGTTGCGCGAGCGGAGCGTGAGTATGCCAAGCTCCTCGGTGGTGCCGCTCTCCACCGTGACGCCAGTGTTCTTGACCTCCTGCGGCAGCAGCGACAGCGCCTGCTGCACCTTGCTCTGCACCTTCATCAGCGCGACGTCGCGGTCGTAGCCGACGGCAAAGTTTACGGTGAGCGAATACGCGCCTGTGTCGTAGCACGAACTGGTCATGCGGTCCATGCCCTCGACGCCATTCATCTTCTCTTCGATGGGCCCCGCGACCGTGTTCATAAGCTCCACGGCGTTCGCACCGGGATACGTGCAGGAGACGGAAATGGCCGGGCGCGCCAGCGTGGGATACATCGCCACTGGCAGACGCCAGGCGGCCAGTGCGCCGGCCAGAAGCGTAACAATCGCCACAACCGCCACCTGAGTGCCGGAAAGCCTGACGACCGACGACGAACCCTTCATGTATCCTCCTCGGGCAATTGCGCGGCGCGCGACCCGTTTCGCCGCCGCCGCATATCGCTATTCCTTGACGAAACGCGCGGCGAAGCCGCCACCCTTGGCCAGACGCACGGGAATGACGTCGCCAGCAGAGACGGAGAACGTCTCATGCACGTATTTCTGCGGATCGGCGTCGGCGGCCGGCGCATCGCGGAAGACCTCGGCCCGCCAACAGCCATCGCCGAGGAAGCGCGTGTCAAACGTCCAACGGCAGGCGTCCGAGCCGCCGATCGCCACGGCATACCAGGCGCCGTCCTTCGCTTTGCGCGCGACGGCGGCGAAGGTGTCAGGCGAGCCGCCGAGGCCCACCGTTTCGTCCCAGACCGTCGGCACCTTGGACATGAACGCAAAACACTCCTTGTTGGCTTCGTATTTCGTCGGGGAGTCGCACAGCATCTGGAGGGGCGCCTCGTAGAGGGCCATCATGGCCATCTGGCGGCAGCGCGTGCCCATCGAGCCTGGATTGCGGTAAGAACCCTTGTATCCACCGACGGGATAGTTGTCCATCGCACCGGGCGTATAGTCGAGCGGCCCTGCGGTCATGCGCAGGAAGAAAGCCATGACGTCGTTCGCCATGAAGTCCTCTCGCTTGTAGAACTTCATGCACTCCAGACCGTGGATGCCTTCGTAGTTCAGGACGTTGGGGAAAGCGCGGCTCATGCCAGACGGGCGGTTCGCGCCGTGATAGTCGATGAGCATCTTGTTCTTCGCGCACTCCTCGGCGAACTTCCAGAGGAAGCGCTGGCATTCGGCGTCGGCGCGATCCATGAAATCCACCTTGAATCCCTTGGCTCCGAGCGCGGCGAAGTGCTCCGCCACGCGCGCTTCCTCGCCGACTATCTGCGCCCACGCCATCCAGAGGATGATGCCTACGCCGCGCGTCCGTCCGTAGTCTATCAGGTGCGGCACGTCCACCCTTGGATGGAACTTCCAGATGTCCAACCGCTCGCTCCAGCCTTCGTCGAGTATCACGTACTCGATGCCGTTGGCGGCGGCAAAGTCGATGAAGCGTTCGTAGTTCGCGGTGGTGCAGCCCTTCTCCGTGCCCATGTTGTCAAAGTCGCTCCACCAGTCCCACGCGACCTTGCCAGGTTTCACCCACGAGAAGTCGGCGTCTTCTGCCGCAGGGCTCGCCAGCGCCGCCACAGCATCGGACTCGCAGAGCTTCGCGGCCTCGTCCGCGAGGATGAACACTCGCCAAGGAAAAGTTCTCGTCCCGTCAGTCTCCACCAAATGGTCGGCATACTCCTTGATGTCGATCCAGCGCCCGCCCTTCTCCACTTCCAGGCGATTTCTCCAACTCGTGTCGTTGGCGGCACGCGCCGTCTTGATCGGCCAGCGCTGGAACGTGGCGGAAAACTTCCCGCCACCTGCCGACTTGACGAGATATTCGTTGGGGTAGTCGCGCACGTCCGACTCCACGACGGCCACGGTCACGCCGCCGACATCATAGACGAACGGCAAATAGACGAGGCGACGGGCACCTTTCGGCTCCGTCGCCACATCCTTGACCGCCATCGCCACCGGCACGGTCTCCTCAAGTCCGAAGTCCGTGGTGAAATTAAGCCAACACTTCACTGCGGCGTCCGGGACGGTGAAACCGCCGGTCTCGCCGTCCACGCGGACGGCGCCCGGCTTCATGGACTCGAAGCGATACGCCACACCGTCGTCGCGCGCGGCGAGTCGCAACCCCCATTCCCCGAAATCCAAGAACGTCTCGTTCGCGGCGAGGTCGATGGCGCTCTTCTTGTAGAACGGCGCATCAAGCGAACCTTCGGTTCTGCGCTTCGAAACCTTGCATTCGCCGGTCTTGACACCGGAAAGAGAAAGCCCGATCTCGGTTTCAGCCACGACGGTCTTGCCGTCGCGGCGCACCTCGTAGCGCAAAGGAGACGTCCGAACCACGATTTCGCTGCGGCCGTCCGGCGAGACGGCGGAAGCGCTGAAGGGTTCGGGGATGGTGAAACGCAGCGTCTTTCCACCGTCGGAGTTCGGCGCAATCCATGCAGAGAAGTCACCCGGCTCTACGGCATACCGCCCATCGCAAGAATATCCGAGGGAAGCGACGGGAACGCGTATTTCGACGCGCTTCGTCTCGCCCGGCGCGAGTTCGACGCGCTTGAAGCCCTTGAGCTGACGGCGCGGCCTGGCCGTCTTGGCCACCAGATCGCGGACATAGACCTGCACAAGTTCGCTGCCCTTCCTCGCCCCCGTATTGGTGACGTCGGCGGAAAAGACAACCTCGTCGCCTTCGACCGTCGCCGACTCCCCGGCGTAGGCAAAGGTCGTGTAGGCCAGGCCGAAGCCGAACGGATACAACGCGGTCAACTGTACGTCGTTGTAACGCGAAGTGTATGCCCGCCCGAAGGGATTCTTTTCGTTCAGCACCGCCTCGCGGCCGGTGGTCGTGCGCGAATAGAAAAGCGGGCAGCATCCGGAGGCGCGCGGCATATCGACCGTCAAGCGCCCCCACGGCTCGGCGAGACCGGTCATTACGTCGGCCACGCCCCAACCACCGCAGCCGCCGGGATTCCAGGCCATCAACACGGCGTCAGCCATCTCAGAGAGTTCGGGGATGGCCATCGGACGCCCGCCGAAGACGACGGCCACGAGAGGCTTGCCGCACGCCTTGACCGCCTCGGCCACTTTCAACTGCTCGCCGGGCAGCTCTATCTTCGCGGAAGAATTGCCCTCGCCGGACTTCTCCCAGTAGTCGCCAAACGCCGCGACCACGACATCCGCGCCGGCGACGGCAGCCTTCACAGCCGCCACGTCCACCCTGCCGGTGAGCGTATATGCCTCGGCGTAGGAGACATCTACGCCATCGGCCTTCAGGCCGGCGAGAAGCGTCGCGTTCTCGAAATTGGAGAGGTCTTTCGTGCTCCAGCAGCCCAGCATCTGCCAGTCGCTCGCGGCAACGTCGCCGATCAACGCCACCTTCGCGCCCGGCTTGAGAGGCAGGGTGTCGCCGACGTTCTTCAACAAGACGGTAGACTTCCTCGCCGCCTCGCGGGCGAGAGCGCGGTTAGCGGCGGGGTCGATGGCCGCCTTCACCCTGTCCTCGTCTATCTCGGGATGGTCGAACAAGCCAAGGCGGAGCTTGGCGCGTATGACGTTGCGCACGGCGTCATCCAGCATTTTCTGGCTGACCCGCCCGCTCTTCACCAGATTGGCGAGATGCTCGGGATAGCAGTCGGACACCATCTCCATGTCAATGCCGGCGGCCAATGCCTGCGCGGCGGCGTCCGCCTTGTCTGCGGCGACGCCGTGCGGGATCAGCTCCAGCACGGCATTGTAATCGGAAATCGTCATTCCGTCGAAGCCGAATTCTCCGCGCAGGATGTCGCGCAGCAGATACTGGTTCGCGGAGCACGGCACGCCGTTGTAGGCGTGGAACGCGGGCATGATGGTGGCTACGCCCGCATCGACCGCCATCTTGAACGGCGGCAGATAGGTATCGCGCAGGACGCCGTCGGAAAGCTCCACGGCGTTGTAGTCGCGCCCGCCAGTCGCCGCGCCGTAGCATACATAGTGCTTGGCGCAGGCTGCGATGTGCAGGCCGTCCGACATGTCTTCGCCCTGGAAGCCACGCACCATGGCCGCACCCATGAGGCCCGTGACGAGCGGATCGCTGCCGCCGCCCTCCGCTATACGCCCCCAGCGGGCGTCAAACGCCACGTCGAGCATCGGCGTGAACGTCCAGTTGCAGCCGAGAGCGAGCGTCTCAGGGGCGATGGCCGCCGCGATGCGCTGCCACAGCGACTCGTCCCAGGCGCAGGAAAGCGCGAGGGGGATCGGGTAGCAAGTGACGGCGGAGTGTATCATGTCGTGGCCGATGAGCAGCGGCACGCCCACGCCCTCCATCGCCGCCCGCTGTATTGCGTTGTAGTTGGAGACGCCGCGCTTGCCGATCAGCGAGCCGATCTTCCCTTCCCTGACGTCGGCAAGGAACTTCGGGTCGAGACCGCCGCCGGACATGTCTTCGCTCGCGACCGTCTTCGGCCGCCCCTCCCGGCACTGCCAAAGCTGCCCTATCTTCTGCTCTTGCGTGAGGCGCGAAAGCACTGCGTCCACTCGTTCCTCGAGCTTGGCGTCGCGCGTCGCGCAGACGGCCTCGCTGGCCGCAACCGCCGCAAGGGCGATTGCACAAACCTTGACCATGGTCTTCATCGTCATCGTAATCCTTTGTTGTTGGTCTATGTCAATCGGCGTCCGTCGCCAGGTTTATGGCGAACACCGACCGCGGCGGCAGTTCCGAAGGCACCGGCGTCTCAACCCATGTGCGGCTGTCGTCGGTGACGCGGCACTTCGCGGCCTTGACGGCGCAACCGGAAAGAGAGAGTTTGAGTGGCTTGGCGTCGCCCGAAGGGTTGGCGAGCATGATCGCGGCGGAGCCACTGCCGCCCTTGGCCGCGGCTACCCACACCTTGGCGTCGTCGCTTGATGCCGCGACCGCCGTTCCGGCCTTGCGAAGCTCGTTGAACGCCATGAAAGCGTAGTATGCCTTGTGCGGCTTGTATGTGAGCGGATTGAAGAGCGGGCTGTAGTTGCCGATGCCGCAGCGCGCGTCGTATATCGCGGCGGAATCCACCGGCCCGTTCTGGAAGCCGACGAGCACGGCGGCGACTTCGGCGGCCTGCAGCGAAGACCCCATCTTGTCGTGCGATGGCGCCGGCAGCCATTCGTTCAGGCAGGTCTCGAGGCCCTTGTAGCCGGCGGCGTCGAGCTGCTCGCGCACGTATTGCGTCTGCTTCATCATCGGTTCCACGGCCGCATAGCTGTGGTAGGAGAAGTAGTCGATGGGGCAGTCGTGCTCCTTTATATACTTGAGGAAGTAGTGGAAGCAGTCGTATTGGAACCTGGAGCGCGCGGATTTGCCGCCCGTCACCCAGCCGACCCCGCAGCTGGCATAGCCGCCTATCTTGAGATGCGGGAACTTGGACTTGAGATGCTTGGAGGCGACCTCGTAGAGCCTGCAATACTCCTCGAAAGTGCCGTGCCACATCTCGTTTTTCTCCACGGTCTCCCAATTCTCCGGCTCGTTCCATATCTCCCAATATGTTATCTTGTGGCGGAAGCCGTCCGCCCACCCCTCGGTATAGTGGCGGATGACGTGCTCGCATATCCTCGCCCACTTCGCGAAATCCTTTGGCGGGTCGATGCGGTAGCGCCGGATCAGCGTGTAGTTCTCGATCGTGACGCCAAGCCGGAAGAACGGCTCGACGCCCTCGGCGACAAGCGCGCCGACGAGCCTGTCGGTGAAAGCGAAATCGTAGTTGGCCGGATCGGTCTCGTCCGCATCGAAGTTGCGGAAGAGGTTCGGTATGTCGACGAACACGCCGCGCCCGAACATCCCGCCGACGTCGTGAAGACGGGAGAACGGGATCCCCGCCTCCTTCAGATACCTGAACATCGGATATTCGCGAAGGCCGACGATCGGCGGCTGGCCGACGCCGTTCACGGGCTTGACCACGCCAGTCTCGCGGGAGAAATCGACCTTTATCTCGACGCCCGGCGCCGTCGCGCAGAACAGCGCGGCCGCAGCGGCAAGCAACCCGGCCCGCATCACGGCACCTCCTTCTCGAACGCGCCCATGGGCAGATTGACCTCGTTGTAGATGCAGCCGAACCAAGGCCGCGAATGCAGGTAGCGTATCCTCCTCGGCTCGGCCACCCCGTCGGCCTCCACGACGAGACGCGCGCCCTTGATGTTGCCGTTTTCGCCGTCGAGATTGACTATCCTGCCCGGCTTCCATTCACCGTCGGCCCCGCACACCTCCAGGCCGGCCTTGAGCGACCTGTCGGGATTGTATATGTAGAGCGACTCTGCGTTGTCGAACTCCACGACCACCTTGCCCTCCTCCGCGCGCACCGACTTCACCGTGGGCGAATCGGCCTTCAGCCAATCGCAACCATAGTCGTGCTTGAGCGCCATGAGCGCGAGACGCTGGCCGACCGTCTCCTTGTCGTTGGGGTGGATGTCGCTAAGGTTGCCGATGTCGTTGATGACCGCCATGCTGGCGTTGGGCTCCTCTGCGGCGAAGAGCGCCTGTCCCAGCTGGATGGCGAAGATGCGAGCGTCGCCCCAAGGCGTGAGCTGCACGAACCTGAGCCGGAGATCCGGGTTCTCGAACTCCTTGGCCCAGCCATTGTAGAGCGCGTGCATCTTGGGCGCGTAAGCCAACCCGTCGCTGGCGTTGTTGCACCCCTGGTACCAAATGAAGCCGCGTATCGCGTAGGGCGTCCAAGGCGCCACCATCTCGTTCCACAGCACGCTCGGCTGGTCTCTGGCGCGCTTGCACGGACGCTTGTCCGCCGGCAGGGCGTCAAACTCTTCCGCCGAGAACAGTTTGCACTCGGCATACTTGCGCGTGTCCTCTACGGAGAGACTGCCGCTCGCGGGCGTCCACGGCGAAATCCCCGTCCCTCCCCAGTACGCGCCGACGATGCCCACGGGCACATCCAGCGCGGAATACAGCTCCAGCGCGAAATACACGCCCATCGCCGAGAAGGTGCGCTTCTTGGTGCCGAGGTTCTCCGGCGTGAAGGGGCGCCACTCGGGCTTGATCTGGCAGGTCTTCCTGGGCGTCGCGCTGAGCTTGTAGTCGCTCTGGTAGCAGTAGCGCACCAGTGGCTTGCGGGTCATCTGCGCGCGCATGGCGCCCTTGCCATCGCGGAAACGCGGCGAGCCGCCGACGAGGGGGAGCTCGGTGTTGCTCTGCCCGGAACAGAACCAGACCTCGCCGACAAGAACGTCGTCCGCCTTGGACGGCGCGTCCGACTTGTCGCCTGTCGCCGACAGGACCCTGCCGACGGCGCACGCCTCCATCGGCGAGAGATCCACGCGCCATTTCCCGTCGGCGCCGGCCGTCGTCTCGATGCGCTGGGAACCGAATTCCACGGCGACCTTCTCGCCCGCGTCGGCCGTGCCCCAGACAGGCACGCGCATGCCGCGCTGCAACACCGCACCGTCCGCGAACGGCCCCGCCAATTCGACTTTCGCCTCTCCGGCGAACGCCACCGCCGCGGCCAGACCCGCGAACGCCAACCTCACTGTGCTCCTCATAGTCCCCTTTCCTTGCTTGGCATGAAGGATTGCCTGTGCAACCCGATTGGGATGCATTATACCAAATATTCCCTTCCGAAAGCAAGTGCAAATATCTGCAAAATGGCAATCGGAACCGTTGCCGCCCGGCTTCAGGGGCGGCGGCCTGGGGATTGGCTGTCGGCGGCGGCGAAAGCCTCCATGAGTTTTGAATAGGTGAGAGGCTTCAGCATTATGCCGTCGAACAGCGCGGCGCGGGCGTCGTTGCGCGATTCCGTGTCGGCGGTGACGGCGCAAGCGTGGATGCGGGCGAGGCGCGGGTCAGCGCGCAATCGCTCCACGAACTCCAGTCCGTTCATGTTCGGCATCCAGAAGTCGGAAAGTATGAAATCGTGCGGTCTGCCAGCCTTGACGCCCTCGACCAGTTTTGCGAGCGCCTCCTGCCCGTCGCCAGCGAGATCGATTTCGCGGACTCCGGCCTTCTTCAGGAAGGCGGTCAGGACGGCGCGGTTCACCGGCGAATCGTCGATGACGAGCACGCGTCCTGGCAACTTCACGACCGGCGCGGCGCCAGACGGCGAAGCGGCGGCGGAGAAAACCGCCTCGTCGCCGTATTTCGCGATGCCGGGTATGCGCGCCCGGAATACCGAGCCTCTGCCGAGTTCGCTATCGACCGTGAGTTCGCCGCCCATCACGTCCACGAGCCGCTGGCATATCGGCAGGCCGAGGCCTGTGCCGACCGCGCGGTCTGCGGAGTGGCTGGGATCCTGGACCTGCACGAACGGGTCGAGGATGTGCGGCAGCATATCCTGCGGTATGCCGCATCCCGTATCCGAAACCGCGAACTCCAGGGTGGAGCCGGAATACGTCGCCTCCACGGTGACCGCGCCCTGCGAAGTGAACTTCACGGCGTTCCCGACGAGATTGAAGAGTATCTGGCGCAGGCGATGCCCGTCCAGCATGACCGTCGGCACGCCTGTCGCGCGATTGAAGAGCACCACCCCCTTGCCGGCCGCGGCAAGCCGGAACGACGCGAACACTTCGTCCGTCAAGCGGCCGAGATCCACCGGCGAGGGCATGAGGGTCATCTTTCCGGCGTCCATCTTCGCGAGGTCGAGGACGTCGTTGACGAGCTGCAGCAGCGTGGTGCCGCTTGCGCGGATGGATTTCAACGCCTCGTCGCGCTCCGTCTGGTCCGTGATGCCGGACTGGAGGAGTTCGGCGTAGCCGAGGATGGCGTTGAGCGGCGTGCGGATGTCGTGGCTGACAATGCTGAAGAACATCTCGCGCGCCTTGCCGGCGGCGCGGGCGCGTTCCAACGCGACCTCCAGCTCCGCCATGTGCCTGGCCGCCTGTTCGTCGGAAATCACGAAGACGTGCAGGAAACAATTGACCACGAGACAGCCGAGCGCGGTGAACGGCGTGAGAGGCAATGCGACCTGGAGCATGATGGCGGCCGTCATGGTCACGCTGGAAAGCAGCACCATCAGGCTGCGGCGGCGCACGGAGTCGCGGCTGCCGGCCGCACGCGCCAGCGCGGCCACCGCAAGCAGAGCGTTGATCCCCGCGAGGAGATAGAAAGGCAGATCGCGCAGAGGGCCGGTGATATAGGTCCCTTGGGCGTCGATGTGGAACATGCAGCCCGTGAAGACGTTGGCCGCCAGCAGGACGGCGTGGATGGCGAGCACCGCATGGCCGCACCACGCCAGCGTCCGCGCCAGCAGTCCGCCGCACCCCAGATAGACCACCGCGAAACGGTTCCACGTCACCACGAACGCCGCGTTTGAGAGGAAATAGAGTATCGTGAAGACGTAGAGGGCGCGCGGCCACCCGAGCCCCGAGACCACGCCCCATCCGGCGTCCGCCACGTAATAGGCGAGTATGCAGAAAAGAAAGTCGCGATAGCGCTTCGTGCGCTCGCTTTCCGCCCCGCGCGAGGCGAGAAACTTGAAATTGATGATGAAATGGATCGCTATGGCGATGCCAGAGAACACAGAATATGTATAGCCTTGCATATTTTGCCGGTCTTCTGCCGTCGTTCGCGGCTGCGGCGCGGCAAGTCCTCGACCCGCCTATTGACGCCTATTCCGCCACGACACCTTGATATTGTATCATTTTCGTCCGCATCCCGCAAGAGGTGGCGGCCTGGAGTTTACCCATTTTTTGGCACGGCTCGATAGGCGGGCGAAAAAACGCGGCAACCGCCCGCCGTTTTTCGGTAGAATACCGACTTGCAAAACAAACAAGACAAGGAGGTCGCCGCGCCGTGAATGATACCAAAATCGCG
>CAMOIK010000018.1 GCA_946615875.1 uncultured Verrucomicrobiota bacterium
GCGTCATCATCTCGTGGTAGATGTATTCGTCCTTCTCGGTGATCATCAGGTCGCCGTCGAGAATGAGGACGCGCCCGAAGCCGTAGGTGTCGAGGATGTCTATCTGCTGTATCTCGCTGCGGTGCGAAGCCAGCTGCCGCTTCACCTTGATGGAGAAGCTTACGTCGTCGGTGTGCTTGTCTGTGTACCAGAGTTCCATCGGAGTTCGGGTTTCAGGGACGGGGTTTCGGGGTTCGGGTTAGGTTGCGGGTAGGACGGGGACGCCAGACGGCTCAGCAGACGACCTGGAGGTTGTCGATGTTCATGTCCTGTGGGCCGGTCATGAAGCAGCCCTTGGCCTTTGCGAACTCTATGTGCTCGAGGATGTCGGGGGTGACGCGCTCGCCCGGCGCGAGTATCGGGATGCCCGGCGGATAACTCATCACGAACTCCCCGGCGATGCGGCCCAGCGACTCGCGCAGCGGGACGGTGCGCTTCTCGGCGTAGAACGCGGCCTCCGGCGACATGGCCACGTCCGGGTCGATGTATTCGTGGTCGAAGAGTCCGACAGGGTCCTTGCGGTGCAGGCGCTTGATCTCCGCCAGCGCGGAAATCAGGCGCTCGACGTCCATGCGCCTGTCGCCCGCGGAAAGGATGGCGAGGACGTTGCCGATGTCGCCGAACTCGATCTGTATGCCGTAGTCGTCGCGCAGGAGGTCATAGACCTCAATGCCGGCAAGCCCTATGTCGCGCGTGTGGACCGACAGCTTGGTGAGGTCGAACGCGAAAGCGGTGTCGCCGTTGGCTATCTCGGGCCCGAAGGCGTAATAGCCGCCGAGGCGGTTGATCTCGTCGCGCGCGTATTCGGCGAACGCGATGGTCTTGGAATACGCCTCGCGCCCGTGGAAGAAGAGGTGTCGGCGGGCGAGGTCCAGGGAACTGAGCAGCAGATAGTTGGCGCTCGTCGATTGCGTGAGCGTGATTATCTGGCGCACCCAGTCGGGGTTCACGGACTCCCCGCACAGCAGCACCGAACTCTGGGTGAGGCTGCCACCGGTCTTGTGGAGCGACGCCGCCGCCATGTCGCATCCCGCCGCCATGCCGGATACCGGCAGCTTGTCGTGGAAGTAGAAATGCGTGCCGTGCGCCTCGTCCGCCAGCACCTTCACTCCGGCCGCGTGCGCTATGGAGACGATCGTTTCCAGATCGGAGCAGACGCCGTAGTACGTCGGGTTGTTGACGAGCACCGCCTTGGCGTCCGGGTTCTCCTCTATGGCGCGCTGCACGTCGGCCGCGCCCATGCCAAGCGGAATGCCCAGCCGGGAATCGCGGCCGGGATTGATGTAAACCGGGATGGCGCCATTGACGACGAGCGCGTTGATCGCGCTGCGGTGGACGTTGCGCGGCATGATGATCTTCTCGCCGCGTCCGCAGGTGGCCCATATCATGGTCTGGACGGCGGACGTGGTGCCATTGACCATGAAGAAGGCGTTCTCCGCGCCGAAGGCCTCCGCCGCCAGCTCCTGGGCATCCTTAATCACGCTGACAGGATGGCCGAGGTTGTCGAGCGACTTCATGGAGTTCACGTCGAGCGCCATGCAGAGCCTGCCGTAGTATTCCGGCAGCTCCGGGTTCATCCTCCCGCCCTTGTGGCCCGGCACGTCGAAGTGCGCCAGGCGGTTTATGCGCTGCGCGTCAAGCGCGTCGGCGAGCGGCGTGGCGGCCTGGCGGGAACGCATCGCCTCGCCGGCTTCGCCGGGCACGGGCGCGGTCATCTGTCCCCCTCCTTGGCGGCGGACGAAATACGCCTGAAGAAGTCAGCCGCGCCCGGCACGTCAAGGAGCTCGGCCGCGCCGGCGTCTATGGAGGCCGCGAACGACGGATCCACCGGCAGCCTGAGGGTGGCGGGGATCGCGAAGCGCTCCGCCATCGCGTCTATGCGCGACGGCCCGAAAAGCTCCAGCACCTTGCCGCAGTCGGGGCACTTGACATGGCTCATGTTCTCGACAAGGCCGAGGACGGGCTTCTTCAGCATCCCCGCCATCTTGACGGCCTTCGAGACGATCATCTCCACCAGTTCCTGCGGAGACGACACGACCACCACGCCATCGACTGGAAGCGACTGGAAGACCGTCAGCGGCACGTCGCCTGTCCCGGGCGGCATATCGACGAACATCACATCCAGCTCGCCCCAGTGCACGTCCGTCCAGAACTGTTTCACCGCGCCCGCGATCACCGGGCCGCGCCACACCACCGGGTCGGACGGGTCGGCGACGAGCATGTTCAGCGACATGACCCTGATGCCGCCGTTCGAGACCCTCGGCTCTATGCCGTCCGGGGACTGGAACGTGCCGCCGTCCAGCCCGAACGCCTTGGGGATGGAAGGCCCCGTGATGTCGGCGTCGAGGATGCCGACCTTCAGCCCCTCGCGCATCGCCGCCACGGCAAGCATCGTCGTGACGAAACTCTTGCCTACGCCGCCTTTTCCGCTGGCGACGGCGATCACCCTTCCAACCTTCGACGCGGCGTTCAGCTTTGCCGAGAAGTCGAATTCCTCCTTGCGCTCGCCGCAGTTCTTTGCGCAGGTCGAGCAGTCGTGCGTGCAGTCTTCCGCCATTTTCCCTACCGGCCTTTCCGGCCTTTGCCTCCGTTGAAACGTTTCCCCGCAAACATCGTCGTCGATTTTTCCGGGGCGATCACTCCTCGTCGTTCATGACGACATCCTCGAAACGCCTGTTGACCTCGTCGGCGCGGTCGGCGTCCGCCGCCTCGCGCTCCTCCACGGGGACGTTGGACTGATCGTCGGAAGCGAGCCTCTGCGCTTTCATGATGCGCTCGATTTCTCGCGTCTTGATGCCGTCCAGCATTCCCTCCATCGCCGCGAGCCGCAGCGGAGAGAGGAGATCGACGTATTCGCCAGGCGAAAGGAGTCTGCAGTTTTTAAGGATCGCGAGAGCGCGGCACACCGAATCGTCCAGCACGCGCGGCATTTCCTCGAACAGGCGTATCCTCGCGTTGCGCTCCTGCTCCACGATCTGCTCCACAACGCGCTTCGCGCGCTCCGTGTTGCCGCTGTGGCAGAATGTGTATAGGTGGCCGACGTCCGCTATGCCGTCGGCGCTCAATCCCTCCAGGCGCAAATCGAGCGCCGCGACCGCGCGTTGGACCGCGTCCATCTCGCCGATGAGGTGCAGCCCCTCCAGATGGAGGCGGCCGCGCATCATATAGGACGCGTCCACGTCCATGCCATCCAGCGGGACGTATTCCTTCTGCCTGGCCTTCTCGGCCTTCAAGCCGTCCTCGTGCTGCTTGACGACGCGCTCTATCCCGTCAACCATGTCGCTGACGGCATTGACGAACGCCTTAAGTATCGGCGGCTCGCCGTCGCCGCCCTGCTGCTGGTTCTGCGCGGCGGACTCCTGGGTCTTGCGGGTGTGCTCGCGCCGCTTCTTGCGGCGGACGAGTTCGCGCTCCGCGCAGGCCTTGCAGACGTACAACTCCTCGCCGTCGCCGTCGGCGCCGATGGCCGTCTCGGCGGAGTTTTCGTGGCATATCTCGCACTTCATCGCGCCATCTTCCCGGAAAGGTCCTTTATGCGGCGGGAGGTGCGCACCGCGCAGAACTGCTTGCCGCACATGGAGCAGTGGTCATCCGTGTGAGCCTCGTCGGCGAAGGCGCGGGTCCGCAGCCAGCGCTCCCTGGCGCGTTCGCCGTCCAGACACAGCGCGAACTGCCTGTCCCAGTCAAATGCGGCGCGAGCGTCGGCCATCTCGTCATCCCGCCGCCTCGCCCCCTTCAAGCCGCGCGCGACGTCGCCCGCGTGGGCGGCGATGCGGTATGCTATGCAGCCCTGGCGAACCTCCTCGCCGTCAGGCAGACCGAGGTGCTCGGCCGGCGTGACGTAGCACAGGAGCGACGCGCCGTATGTAGCGGCGGCGGTCGCGCCTATCGCGCTGACAATGTGGTCGTAGCCCGGCGCTATGTCGGTGACGACCGGGCCGAGCACGTAGAACGGCGCCTTGCGGCAGACGTCCTGCTCGCGCTCCATGTTCGCCCGTATCTGGTCGAACGGCACGTGCCCCGGCCCCTCCACCATCACCTGGACGCCGCGGGCGCGGCAGCGTTCGACCAGCTCGCCTAGGGTGTCGAGTTCGGCGAACTGCGCCTTGTCGGAGGCGTCGGCCAGGCAGCCGGGCCGCATGCCGTCGCCAAGCGACACGGTGACGTCGTGCTTGGCCAGTATGTCCATCACCTCGTCCCAGTGCGTGTAGAGAGGATTCTCCATGCGGTGGCTCATCATCCATTCGGCCATGATCGCGCCGCCGCGCGAGACGATCCCCATCTTGCGCTCCATTGCGGCGGGTATGTCGCGCAGCATGAGCCCGGCGTGGAGCGTCATGAAATCCACGCCCTGCTCGGCCTGCGCACGTATCACGTCCAGCAGGAACGAAGGATCCATCTGCGGTATGTCGCCCTCCAGGCGCGAAATAGTCTCATAGACTGGAACGGTGCCGAGCGGGCGCGGACTTGCATCCAGCATTCCTTGGCGTATCGCCGCCAGATCGTCGCCCACGGAAAGGTCCATCACGAAATCGGCGCCGGCCTTCAGCGCGATTTCAAGCTTTTCGAGTTCGTCTCCCTTGCCAGAATGCGTGACAGAACGACCTAGATTGGCGTTGATCTTGGTGGTGAACATCCTGCCCACGCCGACCGGGCGGCAGTTCGCGTGCGCCGGATTGCATGGGATCACCGCCTCGCCGCAGGCCACCGCCGCGCGCACCACCTCCGGCGACAGGCCTTCGTCCGCCGCCACCGTGCGCATGACGTCCGTGACCATCCCTGCCCTGGCTGCCTCTAGTTGAGTCATTTCCTTTTCTCTCCGTGTTTTGTCGAAGCCCTTGTTGGGTCTGACGAGGTATTATACCAAAATTTTCCCGCCCGCGCACGTCTCGGCTATGTTTATGGAATAGGAGCGTATGCGGTCGTAGGCGTTGAGGATATCGAGCGCCGCGAGGACGGACGCCGCGCCCGAGCCAGCCGACCCGACCCTCAGCAACTGGATCTGGCGGGCGTCGGTGATGCGCTTCTTGAGATCGGCCGAAAGCGCCGTCCATTCCTCGATGGCCGTGAAGGACTGCATGTCGGCGCGAGTGAAGCGCACCATCCTCTCCGCATGGTCGTGGACGTCGAGGATCATCGCCAGGTCCGAGCCGCCGAGTTCGTCGCCCTCGGCGCGTATGCGTTCGAGCGCGCGCAGTATCGCCGGCGCTTCGTCGGAGGCGGACTCGAATTCGTCGGCGAGGCGCAGAAGGCGCCTGGCCAGCTCGGCCGTGGAGGATGGCAGGCTCTTGACCATGACCTCGCCCAGAAACGTCGTGACCTCGCTCTGGATGTTGTCGAGTATCTCCTCGCGCCGGAGGATGTGACGGATGGTCTTCTCGCCGGCTTCGCCCGACAAAGCTAGACGGACGTTCGCCATGAGGTCGCCGACGCTCTCCGCCATGAAGCACACCTCCTCCGCAGCCTGTTCGCAGGCTATCACGGGGCTCAGGCGGCCGCTCGCGTTGAAGGCGGAAAGGTGCGGCTTCTCGTCCGCCTTCTCCGGCACGAGCCATTCAAGGAAGCTTGAAAGCCGCCCCGCCAGCGGGAACACCAGCGCGCCGCGCACGAGAGAGAACACCGTGTCGGTGATCGCGATGGGCACCATCACGCGCGTCGCCCAGTCGGGGAATAGCCACTTGCCGAACGGCACGAACACGGAAAGCGCGAACGGAATGCAGACGAGCGAGCCGACGAGGTTGGTCAGCGTGTGCGCAAGCGCCAGGCGGCGGGCCGCGCTGCCGCCGCCTATCGTCGCGAGCCACAGCGTCGCCGTCGTCCCGATGTTCGCGCCGAAGAGCGACGCCACCGCCGTCTCGTATGAAACCAGGCCCTGCGCCGCGAATGTCATGAAAATCAGTATGCTCGCAGCCGAACTCTGTATCACGGCAGTAAGCGCGGCGGACGCCGCCGCCACGAGCAGGACGCCGCCGACCGTCGTCGCGTCAAGGGCGGATAGCGCGTTCATAAGCGACGGCGAAGATTTGATCGGCTCGACACCTTCCTTCATGAAATACATCCCCAGGAAAACCAGCCCTAGCCCCACCAGCGCCCTGCCGACATGACGCACCCTCCCGCGGCGAAAAGGATAGTGCAGCGCCATCCCGACCGTCAAGGTTCCGAGACCAAGCATCTCTGGACTCGGCGCGAACGCCATCAGCCATATCGTGAAGGTCGTGCCGATGTTCGCGCCTATCAGCACGTATATCGACTCCGTGAGGGTCATCAGGCGCGAAGTGACAAACCCGACGAGCATCACCGTCACGATCGACGACGACTGCATCAGAAGCGTCGCCGCCGCTCCGGTCGCCACGCCGGCCATGCGCCGCAGCGTCGCAAGCTGCATGAAGTGCCGCAACCCTTCGCCGCTGGCGCCCTGCAACCCGTCGGAGAGGTGGCGCATGCCGAGCAGGAACATCCCGAGACCACCGCATACGCTCGCGCATATTGTCCACAATGCTTCCATGTCGTCGCGTATCTTACCATATCTTTATTAGGATTCGGTTAGAGTCCGCTTAATTAAAGGAGAACGGGGACGAGAGCGGGGACTCGTCGCCATGTGATGCAAGGTCGCGCAAAGAAAGCCATTTTTCGACCTTTGCTTCGCTCTCCCGTTCACGCCGCAAACCGAAGCGTGTCGGTTTGCCACAGTCCAACCAGGGGGGTCAAAACCCCGCCTCCACCCCCTCCCATCTCCTCATCCACCAACTATCAACTACCATCTGCCAAACAAGGAGAATGATGGGCCGCTGCGAGTCTCGGCGACGCAAGGCGCGGAAAATATGATATAATATCCACGCACACGGCGCAAAGGGACGTATTGGCGCGGGAATGACGCCGCACGAAAGCATGATACTTGCAATAGAGGACGACGAGACTGCGAGAGCGACGCTAGAGCCTGCGCTAAAGACGGCGGGGTTCGCCGATGTCGCGTTCGCCCGCGACGGAAACGAGGGATTGGCTCTCGCGCACTCAGGACTCCCCGCGCTCGTCATCATCGACATCGTGGCGGACGATCCTTCCGCGCCTGACATATGCTGCGAGCTCCGCAAAGACAAAGCCACGCATTCCATTCCTGTGATCATCATCTCCGCCCTCGACGGCGAACGTGACGTTCTCAAGGGGTTCGAGGCCGGCGCAGACGACTATGTGGCCAGGCCATTCTCCGCCCAAGTGCTGGCCGCACGCGTCCGCGCCATCCTCCGGCGCTGCGGAAACGCCGCAAGCGCCGTCGCCGACATGGACGGGCTGGCGCTGGACGATTCCGCTCATACAGCAACGCTGGACGGCACCAAACTCGCCCTCACGCCCACCGAATACGACATTCTCCATCTCCTGACGAAACGAAGAGGCCGCGTCTGGACGCGCCAGCAGATCATCGACGCCGTGCGCGGATGCGAGAGCGAAGTGACGCAGCGCAGCGTCGATGTGCAGCTCGTCGGACTGCGTCGCAAGCTCGGCCGGTGGGCATCCCACGTCGAATCCGTCCGCTCCATAGGCTACAGGATCGCTTGAACGTCGCCGCATAATTCGCCATTCACAAATAATATGCCGCCGTTTTCCCAAAAATCCCCCTTGCGCACGACGGCGGAAATATGATAAAATATGTGTGTTTTTGCCGTGGAGTGTAGCGCGAGTGCGCGAGAGTACGCGGCCAGACGCACAAACAACGAAAGAACAATGGATCAGATACGGATCAAGGCGGAGGCTCGCACCGAACAGGGTACGGGCGCGGTTCGCCGTTTGCGCCGCGCCGGCATGATACCGGGCAGCGTGATGAAAATGAAGAAAGGCGGCACAGAGCTGATAAAGATGCCCTGGCATCCTTTCATGATGGCCATGCGCGGACACGCGTCCAAGCAGCTGCTCGTGACGCTCGAGCTCGACGGCCGCGAAGTCCCGGCGCTCATGCGCGAGATGCAGAACGACGTCCTCGCGGGCACCCCGATACACGTGGACTTCAGCGAGGTCTCGCTGACGGAGAAGGTTCGCATCCGCGTACCGCTCTACCTCGTCGGCGAAGCCACCGGCGTCAAGCTCGGCGGCGGCGTCCTCGAACAGGTGCTGCGCACGATTGAAGTGGACTGCCTCCCGACGGACATCGTCGAGAAGTTCGACATCGACATTTCCGCGCTCGGCCTCGACCAGACGATGTTCGTGCGCGATCTCAAGCTCGGCGATAAGTTCACCGTCGCCACGCGCGGCGAGCTGGCTGTCGCCACGGTCAAGACGCCTGACGACGTGCCGGCGGCGGCGACGGCGGCGACCGTGGAGAAGGCCCCCGAAGTGATCAACAAGGGCAAGAAGGACGAGGAGAAGAAGTAACATGAAGAAGTACGACGCACTCTACATCTTCGTGGGCATCACGAAGGACGACGCTCTCAACGCCAACCTTGAAAAGGCGCTTGCGGAAGTCACCAAGCTCGGCGGCAACGTCCTTTCCACGGAGTCGCTCGGCAAGCGCGCCTTCTCGCGCCCCATGAAGAAGCGCGAAAGCGGCGTTTACGTCAAGGTCCGCTTCGAGCTCGATCCCCTCAAGGTGACCGACCTCGTCAACCGCTACAAGCTTGTCGAAGAAGTCTTCCGCGTGCAGATCCTCGCCGTGGACGAAATCCTCGAGGCAAAGCTCGTGCGCGAACGCGAGGCTCGCGCGGCCAGAGCGGCCGCGGCGGCGGCAAAGGCCGAAGCCGAAGCGGCTGCGGCGACTGCCACGGAGGCTCCGACGGCGGCGGCAGAAGCCTGAGACGGCTCGCTTTACAGATATAAATAAACGGGAGAACATACCATGGCTTCCTTCAACAGAGTAATCCTGATGGGCAATCTGACACGAGACCCCGACATCCGTTCGGTCGGTGTCAACGGAATGAAAGTGGCACGTCTTGGCGTCGCGCTCAACGAGCGCCGTCGCGACCGCAACGGGCAGGTCATAGACACGCCCGTCTTCATCGACGTTGATGCATGGGACAAGCTCGCCGAGCTGTGCGGGCAGTACCTGACCAAGGGGCGCTCGATTCTCGTCGAAGGACGCATCCAGATGGACACCTGGGAGAAGGAGGGCGTGAGGCACCAGAAGCTCAAGGTGAGGGCATCCACGATCAAGTTCCTGCCGCAGGGCGACAGGCTCGGCGGAGCCGCGCAGCAGCGCGACCAGGCCGACAGCCAGGCGGCGGCGCTTGAGGCGGATCCCGACGACATCCCGTTCTGAACAATCCACAGACAAGGAAAACGACAATGGCTTTCAAGAAATCCAACAGTTCCGCCGGCGAGGAGTTCGCCGCGAGGAAGCGTCCGCCGCTCGGCAAGACCGACCAGATTGACGTCAACGACATCGAGACGCTGAAGTACTACATCACCGACTACGGCAAGATTCTGCCCGCTCGCATCACCGGCATCACGTCGGCGCAGCAGCGCCAGATCCGCCAGGGCGTGAAGCGCGCCCGCAACATGGGCCTCATGGCCTGAGAAAGGAGAAGCGATATGGCAAATCATGTCGAAGTCCTTCTCATGGACACCGTGAAGAAGCTTGGCAAGTCCGGCCAGATCGTCAAGGTCGCGCCCGGCTACGCCCGCAACTATCTCTTCACGAAGGGTCTGGCGGCTCCTGTCACCGAGGCCGCGCGTCGCAGGCTGAAGAAGCTAGAGGCCGAGCGCGCCGCGAAGGCAGCAGAGGACAAGAAGGCCGCGCTCGAGATCGCGCGCAAGTTGCAGGATCTGGAGATCACGGTATCCGTCCACACCACCGACGGCAAGAAGCTTTACGGCTCCGTCGGCGCGACGGACATTCTGGCGGCCATCGAAGCGAATCGCGGCATCAAGCTGGAGCGGTCTCAGATCGACCTTGCGGACAACCTCCGCGAAGTCGGCGAATACGCCTCCAACATCGACCTCGGCCAGGGCGTCACCGTCAAGTTCAAGGTCATCATCCTCGACGAGGATGCGCCGGCGGCGGAATAACCGTCGCCGCGGCTTCGCGCCCAGCCGTCTCCCAGCTTTGCCATGACAGCGCAAAGTCCACGAGGCGACAAGGCGGAGAAACCGCCTGATGGCAAAGCAGGCAGCGCAAGGGCCGTGAGGTTCTTGCGCTGCCTGTTTGCGGCGCTTTCAACCATCGCGCTTTCATTCGCGCTCGCCTGGCTGGCGTGCCAGAAAGGCGTGGCGACGGACTTGCATTCGCTGGCGGGCGGCGACAGCGGATTGCTCGCCGCGCTCGCGGAAAAGACGGCGGACGAGATACGCGTGCTGTGCGACGACGAAGAGAGAGAGGCGAAGTGCCGCGCCGTGTTTCCATTCCGCGAGACGCCAGACCCTGCGCGTCTGCTCGACTTCTTCGCGGCGCACTCGCGCGGACTGCTCGGCGCAAAGACCCGCACGCTTCTCGAGGCCGGCGACTTTGAACGACTGCGGCGCAGCGTGAAGCGACGCGACTACACAGGCATGGGACTGTTTCCCAAGTCCGCCGACCCGTTCTATTTCCTCTCCGACCACGTGGCGGCACTTCGCGAGCTCATGCCCAAGGGGCTTGCCGGGGGCCGCGAACTGCTTACCGCGAACGCGAGAGGGCACGAGAAGGAGCTGGCCGGGCTGATTTCGCTGGCCGAGCGCGACGACGGCATAGCGCTCAGCGGCTCGCCCTTCCACACATTCCTGGCCACCGAGAGGTCGAAACGCGAGATCAACATCCTGGGCGGCATATCCCTCGCAGCCATAATGGCAATCGGTCTGGTCCTTTTCCGATCCGTCCGCTTCATCGTCCCGACGGCAGCCGCGCTTGCCGCCGGTTTTCTGACTGGGGCACTCGCCGTATTCGCGATCTTCCCCAAGCCGCACGTCCTGACGTTCCTGTTCGGCTCCACGCTGATCGGACTCGGCGTCGATTACTGCTACCACGCAATAGCCGACGCCCACTCGCCGCCGCGCGGCGTTCGCGGATCGCTCGCAGCCGCGCTTGCCACGACGGCACTGGCGTTTTCCCCTCTCCTCTTCTCGTCCGTCGCCGTCCTCAACCAAATGGCCGTGTTCACGATTTCCGGGCTTGCCGCGATCTTCCTCAGCGCATTGGCCATAATGGCCCGCGCGCGCACCGCTCCGGCCATCGCTGTGGTCGGCTGGCCGTCAAGCGTCCATGCCGTCCGCTCGCCCGGCGTGGCGGCGGCGAAGGCGCTAATCATCGCGGGCGTCGTCGCTGGAGCGCTCCGCCTCTCCACATCGAACGATCCTTCCGGCTTCTACAATCCGCCGGAGCTGCTGGCGAAAGGAGAAGCGAAGGTGGCGGAGGCCATGGGAGGCGCCACCGCTTTCACCGTGATATCCGCCGACACGCTGGAGGAGGCGCTGCAAAAGGAGGAGGAGGCCGGTATCGTCGGCCTGTCGCGCCTCCTGCCAAGCATGGCCAGGCAGCGACGCGACTCCGAACTGATCGTGAGCTTCGCGGGAGAGCCGCCACGCGGCGATTACCTCGCGCTCGACGACCTTCCGCCGCCGCTGCGCGCACTGGCCGACGCCATGATGCTTGAGCACGGCGGCAGGGTGCATCTGCTTTCGCCGGCCGCCGCAGGCGCGAAAGCGGAGACCATCGCACCGAAGAAGGAACTGGAGAGGATGTTCGCGGCATTCGCGGACGAAACCAAGAAGCTGCTCGCCGTATCGTTCGCCGCGATGCTCGCGGCCATGTTCGCGCTTTTCCGCGGCCGCGCCGTCTCATACGCCAAGCCCATGGCGCTGGCACTGGCCGCGACGCTCGGCGCACTTGGCTGGGCGGGCGAGAAGATCACCTTCTTCCACATGATCAGTCTCTTCGTGACAGTCGGAATCGGCATGGATTACGTGATCTTCAACCGGGCCGCCCTGGAGGTCGGCGAAGGCGCGGGCACGATGCGCGCCGCCGTCTTCGCGAGCTTTCTCTCGTCGCTCGTCGGCTTCGGCGCGCTCGCCTTCACGTCGTTCCCTCCGACCCGTGCGATGGGCGAGACGCTCGCCATCGGCATATTCTTTTGCTACGCGCTCTCCCTGTCCACGCCGCGCAAGCGCCGCCCTGCCGACCACCGGCAGGACTGGGCGACGCAGCGCGAACGCGGCGCGACACGTATCGGCATTCTCGTCATCTGGCACATATACCGGTTGCTGGGGAAAACGGCGGCGAAGATCGCCTTCCTCGTCCCGCTCGCGTTCATCGCGCCGCTGTGCCGCGGCGCGGGGTTCCGCCGCATTCTCGCCTTCGCCTGGTCGCGAATAGACATCGTGGATGCCGTGACGCTGCGCAAGGCGACGCCGCACTTCACGTTCTCCGGCGATACAGGATGGCGCTCGGGCGGCGCGTTTCTGATTTCGTCGCATCTCGGCTCGATCGAGGTGCTGGCGGCGCTGTGCGACGCCTCGCGGCCCGAACTGCACGCATTCCAGCAGGTCTCGCACGACCCTGTGTTCACGTCGTTCCTCACGGAGCGAATGAGCGGCTTCACGCTCCACGCCGTCGAAGAGATCGGCGTGGAGACGGCGGTAGAGATGCAGGAAGCCCTGCGAGCCGGCGCGCTGGTGCTGATGGCCGGCGACCGTCTGCCCGCCAAGACCGGGCGTGATGCGCGGACGGCCCGCCACGGATTTCTGGGCCGCGAGTGCCTGTGGCCAAGGGGCGTGTTCCGCTTCGCCGCGCTGATGGAGTCGCCGGTCTATGCAATCGTCGCCGTCCAGACAGGCTGGAACCGCTACGAGGTCAAGGCGAAACGGCTGGGCGGCGACCTGCTGCACGACTACGTGAGCTTCCTCGAGGAGGAAGTGCGGCGGCGGCCCGGCCAGTGGTTCCAGTTCCACGACATGCCCGTCGCCGGGCGGCCGCTCACTTGACGAACGGGAAACTCACCCTGCGGCCGGTGTTGTCTCGCACGATATCGTCCCATAGCGGCAAGCGGTCGGCATCCGCCACCTTCGCCGGGAAATAGTAGTCGCGCGCGACATACTTCAACTCGGCGCGGTCCGGCAGCGAACGCAACAGCGCGTAGCCGACATCGCGGTCGATGCCGAACGACGGCAACCCCTGCATACGGACGATCGGCTCGCAATCGCTGTAGCCGGCATGGAGATACGCCTGGTCCCACTTGTGGTTGTGCCCGTGGATGAAGCCGAACACCTTCGGGGAACGGGCGATGGTCTTGGCGAGTCCGAGCTGGTGCGCGGAGTGGTGGGCGCCCAGGATGACCGGGCGCGTGGCGGAGGCCAGCATTTCCTCCAGCCACTTCTTCTGCCCGTCGCCCAGCTCGCACTTGGTCAGCGCGCCATACTTCCCCCTCTGGTCTGGCTTGGGCTCCTTGAGGGAATCGAGGAGGACAAAGTCGAAATCCGGCAGATGCGTGACCGAGACGACACGGCCAGGCACTGGCGAAGGGCCGCCCGTCCACTTGCCGAGATGCTTCATGAACGGCTCGCGCAGGTCGTGGTTGCCGACGGTCGCGACGAGCTTGACGCCGGCGTCCTCCAACGGCTGGAAGAGCTTTGCGGCGAGCTCGTATTCCCGCTCCTCGGAGAACGCGAGCGAGACGTCGCCGAGGCAGAAGACGTGTGAGGGGCGCGGGCGGAGAGCGAGCAATTCCGCGACGAAGCGCTCTATCTGGCCCATGAGCCACGGATACTCCCTGCCGGTCCTGTACTGCTGCTCGCTCCATGGCAGCGGCACGTGCACGTCGGAGATCAACACCGCGAAGCGCGGGTCGATCCCGCCAGAGGCGGAGGCGGCGGGCGCCGGCGCCGGCGCCTCCGCCTTCGCGTCTCCCGTCCGCCATGCGGCAGCGAGGGCCAGCGCCCCGCCGATGAAGCCACGTCTTGTCATTTCCATTGCGTTTTGTCCTTTCCTTGTTGAAGCGCGGTCACCGCCGCAGTATCGCCGACACGTCCACCTTCCGCAGGTAGATGCGCCCCCTCGACTCGAATAGGACGCCGAGCGTGGTCTCGTCGAGCATGACGAGGGAGTTGTAGGCGTATGCGTAGGTGGATTCCGGATAGAAGTCGTCCTTGCCCAGATCCCACGTGATGCCCGGCGCGTCGGCGTCGCCGGAGGTGTCGCGGCCGAAATGCAGCGTGACGTGGCTGCGGCGCGCGGAGGGGTAGTCGCCGGCGGTGGCGAAGCAGGCGACGTAGCGGCTGCGTCCGTCCGCACCCTCGCCGATGCGCAGGCAGCTGCCTTGCACGCGGATGGAAGGCTCCAGATAGCCGTCGAACGACCACTCGCTGAAGTCACGGCTCCTGAAGAACAACCTCCTCCCCTTATTGCCGGCGGCGTCCACGCCGCCGTTGCCGTATTTGCCCATGAACTCCCACGTGCCGTCGTCAAGCTCCACGACGCACCCTTCCTGCGCGTAGCACTCGAAGCCGTTGCCGTCGTTCGCAGGCGTCAGGCGTGTCGAACGCCAGGTCTCACCGCCATCGACGGAATAGAGGGCGAAGTTGAACGTCTTTGACGAGTCGTCCTTGTTGAAATACTGCATGGGGAAGACGAGCGCGCCGGCGGGCATGAGGACGCCGCCCTTCGCATCCAAGACGGTTTTGCGCTGCACGAAGCCATGCCCCGGCCCCTGCAGAATGCCCTTGATCGCCGATGCGTCGCCGATCGCCGCAGAGTCTGCGTCGGCGAGGCTGTCAAGCGCCATCTGCTGGACGCTGCGGCGATTGCCATCCGGGCCGCCGGTCCACTCCTGCCAGGCGTCGTCGCGGCCCGTGCCGCGAGTATAGAGGACGACATCGGCGTCGGCGCCGGTCGTGCTCAGCCCCTTTCCGGTGATTGCCATGCACCAGAAGCGGTTGGAAGCAGGATCGTAGAGGATGCAGGGGTCGCCAACGTCCGTCGCCTTGCCGACGGTCTGTTCACCGTTGTTCGGCACGTCGATCGCGACGCGCGGCTTCGTCCACGTCGCGCCGGCGTCGCCGGACCAGTTTTCGGCGAGGTCGAAAGCGCCCGGCAGATCGCCGGACTGCCTGTAGCGGCAATCGTAGATAGCGACGACCTCGCCATTCGTGGCCATGGCGATCGCCGGGATGCGGAAGACGCCTTTTGCATTGCCGCCCAACCCATCGGCGAGCGGCGAGCGCGCGAGCAGCGTCATCGTGTTCGTCACGCCGCCATCCACGCCGACGGTCGCGCCGTCCCCCCACGAATATGCGGCCACGCCGGAGCGCTCGGCAAGCACGTCCGCCGCGATCATGCCGTCTGCGTCGGCGGAGGAGATCGAGAGCGAGAGCGTCGTGCCGCTGACCGGCGATGGCAGATCGTCGAAGGCGACACGGCCGTCTACGCCCACCTCCGCCACGCGGACGTCGGCGCCGACGGCGAGCCTGGCCACCGCGCCCGGCGCCACCCCATCAAGCGCGAACTCCAGCGAACGATATGCCGCCGCGCCGTAGTCGGCCTCCTCTCCACCGCTCAGAGTCATGGAGAAGAGGACGACGTCGCCGCCCGTCTCCGCCGCCGTCAGGTGCGAGGCGGAGCCTGTGCGCGCGCTGTCGCCGACATCCAGGCTCTCGCGCACCGCGTAGCCGGGCGATTGAGCGCCGAGCTCTGCGCGGATCTGGAAGAAGCGGTAGTCGCGCATGGCGACGCCGCCGATGGAAACCGCGTCGCCCTGCGGGTTGGTGGCGACGCGCTCCCAGCGCTCGCCCAGATCGCGCTTGGCCATTACGGAGAGCGTGCCGCTCCTCATCGCAGGAGAGACCTTGATCGTGAAGAAGCCCTCCGCCGCGTCTATGCCATCGATGCCGAACTCCACGCCGTCGCCCCCGAGCGCGGCAGGGCCGAACATCCGTATCGCGGCGACGCTCGCCGCGAGCGGCATCTCGACGCCGTTCACCAGCGCGCGCTCGTCGGTCACGCCGTATTTCACGAAGTTGTCGATGGCGGCCTCCTTCAGCTCCGGCGAGGAGACGGCATCGACCGAAGGCATGTCGGCGACGCGCGCGGCGTATGCGGCGGAGGCGGCGTCGTAGATGTCCGCGCCGGAGGCGGCGGCGGTCTCCACCGAATACACCCTGATGCCGTCGAGCGGATATCCGCCGTTGATATCATTACCGACGCAGACCTTCAGAGACGGCTTGTGGACTTCGCCGCCGCTGGTCCACTTTATGCCGGTGTCGCTCGCTATTTCCACGCCGTCCTCGTAGAGTTTCAGCCCGCCGTCATAGTAGAAGGCCAGCGTCCAGAGGTGCGGGCGCGAAAGGTCGCTCGCCTCAGGACGGCTGACGGACTTCGACGTCTTCTGCGCGGCGTCGTAGCATATCTCGAACGTGCCGTCGCCTTTCGCTCGCGCGAAGACGCTGTGGCGCGACGAGCCGTAGGCGGCGCAGAAGCCGACGAGCGCGCCTGCCGCCCCCTCCGGCATCTCCGCCCAGACGCTGGCGAGGATGGCGTTGGTCGTCACGTCGCCCAGCGACTGCGCCACGGGGGCGCCGCTGAGCGTGGCGGAGAGGACGCCGCATTCCGAGACGACGGCGGCATCCGCCGGCACGGTCCACGCCCACCACTCGCCGCGCCCTTCTATGCCGGAGGAGAGAATGCCGTAGATTTCGGTGCGCTCGCCCGTCGGGTCGGTCTGCGCCACCACCGTGCCGTCGGCGGCGGCGAGCGCGATCGCACCGCTCTTCCACTTCTTGGCGGGCACGTTGCCCACTATGACCTGGTCGGAAAGCCCCTCCTCGTGCGCGGCCACGTATGCGCGGCGGTCGCGCACGACGTAGAGGCAGTCGTTCGCGTCGCACACCGTGCCGGCGGGCAGCGTCCACGACACGGCGCCGGAGAGCGTCCAGCCGCTCATATCGACGGCTTCGGCGTTGGCGTTCGTGACGACGAGGACGTCCGGGTCGGAGAAATCGCCACATATGCCGCGAGCCAGCATTTCCGGGTTCGTGACGTCGGAATTGGCGATGAAGATGTTCGGCGCGAGGACTTCGACGGGGCTTTGCGCCTCTGGGATGCCGGCGTTGAGATTGGAGCCGTAGCCGACGGCCTTCGCCACATTGGTGGCGGAGTGCGTGACGTAGAGGTGGACGCGGCGCGGAACGACGTAGTTTGCCCAGATGTCGTCTATGCCCGCGTCGATGTCCTTGGGTCTTGCGGAGCCCCAGACGTCTATCACGCCGTCGGTGGCGTCGTTCGGCCACTTGTCACGATCGAGAGCGGCGTCCTCGCGCATGACGTCGGCGAGTTCGCGCATCCTGACCATGAAAGGCGTCTCGCTTTCCGGGGTGCCGGGCGCCTTGAGTTCGGCGTCCA
>CAMOIK010000019.1 GCA_946615875.1 uncultured Verrucomicrobiota bacterium
AGACCGAAGGCAACGCGAACATGCGCGAGCTGCTGGGCGGCAAGGGCGCGAACCTGGCGGAGATGGCCGGTCTCGGCCTCCCCGTGCCGCAGGGCTTCACTATCTCCACCGAGGCCTGCACGCGCTACTACGACGACGGCAAGGTCATCGGCGAGGATATCATGGCGCAGGTCATGGAATATATCGACAAGCTGGAAAAGTCGGCCGGCAAGAAGTTCGGCGACGCGAAGAACCCGCTGCTCGTTTCCGTGCGTTCCGGCGCACGCGCCTCCATGCCAGGCATGATGGACACCATCCTCAACCTCGGCCTGAACGAGACCGTCGTCGAGTCGCTGGCCGCGCAGACCAAGAACCCGCGCTGGGCTTGGGACTGCTACCGTCGCTTCATCCAGATGTTCTCGGACGTAGTGATGGAAGTCGGCAAGAAGTATTTCGAGAAGCTGATAGACGAGATGAAGGCGAAGAAAGGCGTGAAGCTCGACGTTGAGCTCACCGCCGACGACCTCAAGGAACTCGCTACGCAGTTCAAGGCCGAATACAAGTCCAAAATCGGCAAGGACTTCCCGACCGACGCCAAGGAACAGCTCTTCGAGGCGATAAAAGCGGTCTTCCGCTCCTGGGACAACCCGCGAGCCAACGTCTATCGCCGCGACAACGACATACCGTATTCGTGGGGCACGGCCGTGAACGTGCAAATGATGGCGTTCGGCAACCTCAACGACGAATCCGGCACGGGCGTCGCGTTCACGCGCGACCCGGCGACCGGAGAAAAGAAGCTCATGGGTGAGTTCCTCATGAACGCGCAGGGCGAAGACGTCGTCGCGGGCGTGCGCACCCCGATGCCCATCGCCAAGATGGCCGAGGTCATGCCTGACGTATTCAAGCAGTTCCAGAAGATCTGCGCGACGCTCGAGAGCCACTACCGCGACATGCAAGACATGGAGTTCACCATAGAGAACAAGAAGCTATTCATGCTCCAGACCCGCAACGGCAAGCGCACCGCCAGGGCCGCCCTCAAGATCGCCTGCGACCTGGTGGACGAGGGGATGCGCACCGAAGAGGAAGCCGTCCTGATGATCGACCCGCGCAACCTCGACACTCTACTCCATCCGCAGTTCGACACCGTCGCGCTGAAGAAGGCCAAGCCTATCGGCCGCGGTCTCGCAGCCAGCCCGGGCGCGGCGTGCGGACGCATCGTCTTCTCCGCCGAGGACGCCAAGACGTGGAAAGAGCGCGGTGAAAAAGTCGTGCTCGTGCGCCTCGAGACCAGCCCCGAGGACATCGAGGGCATGAAGGCCGCCGAAGGCATCCTCACCGTGCGCGGCGGCATGACTTCACACGCGGCGGTCGTCGCTCGCGGCATGGGCGAATGCTGCGTCTCCGGCTGCCAGGAAATCACGATGGACGAAGAGAACAAGAAGTTCTCGCTCGGCGGCAAGATGTTCCACGAGGGCGACTGGCTTTCCATCGACGGCGGAACAGGCAACATCTACGACGGCGTCGTGCCGACGGTCGATGCCACCATCGCCGGTGAATTCGGCCGCATCATGATGTGGGCCGACAAGTTCCGCCGCCTGAAAGTCCGCACCAACGCCGACACGCCGCGCGACGCGAAGAAGGCCCGCGAGCTCGGCGCAGAGGGCATCGGCCTGTGCCGCACGGAGCACATGTTCTTCTCGCAGAGCCGCATCCTTTCCTTCCGCCAGATGATCTGCGCCGACACCATCGAAGAGCGCGAGATCGCCCTGACAAAGATCCTCCCTTACCAGCAGGACGACTTCGAGCAGCTCTTCGAGGCGCTTGACGGCCAGCCCGTCACCATCCGCTTCCTCGATCCGCCGCTCCACGAGTTCGTGCCGCACACCGAGGACGAGATCGCCCTGCTCGCCAAAGAGACCCACAAGCCGATCTCCCGCATCAAGGAGATAATCGACTCGCTCCACGAGTTCAACCCGATGATGGGCCACCGCGGGTGCCGCCTCACCGTCACCTACCCCGAAATAGCCGTCATGCAGACAAAGGCGATCATCCGCGCCGCGATCAACGTCCAGCGCAGACACAAAGGCTGGACGGTGAAACCGGAGATCATGATTCCTCTCACCGGCGACGTGAAGGAGTTCAAGTTCGTCAAGGACATCGTGGTGCGCGTGGCCAACGAGGAAATCCAGGCGGCCGCCATCAAGCTCAACTACGAGGTCGGCACGATGATCGAGATCCCGCGCGCCGCGCTGACCGCAGGCGAGATCGCGGAGGAGGCCGAGTTCTTCTGCTTCGGCACCAACGACCTCACGCAGATGACGTTCGGCTTCAGCCGCGACGACGCCGGGAAGTTCCTCGGCGACTACTACGACCACAAGATCTACGAGAACGACCCGTTCGCGAAGCTCGACCAGGTCGGCGTCGGAAAGCTGATGAAGATGGCGGTGACGGACGGCAAGGCCACTCGCCCGAAGCTGCATTGCGGCATCTGCGGCGAGCACGGCGGCGATCCGTCGTCCGTCGAGTTCTGCCACAAGATCGGCCTGAACTACGTGAGTTGCTCGCCCTACCGCGTGCCGATCGCGCGCCTCGCCGCGGCCCAAGCCGCCCTCAAGAAATAGCAGGCGAAGTCCGCACCAGGACCGAAGAAAGGAGGGGCGCGCAATCGCGCCCCTCCTTTCTTTCGCCTGCACGGCGCGGTTTCGGCGGAGCAGTCAGCACGAAACGCGGAAATATGATATAATATGCGGCAAAGGAAGAAACTGCGATGACACAAGAAGAAGTGCTCGAGGCATTTAGGAGGACTGGTGCACTGCTCGAAGGACATTTCGAGTTGCGCTCCAAGCTGCATTCAGACCGCTATTTCCAGTGCGCCAACGTGCTGCGATACCCGCGCATCGCGGCGCGGCTGTGCGACGCGCTCGTCGAAAAGATGAACGCCAGCGGCGGCATCGGCCGCATCGACGGCGTAATATCGCCGGCGGTCGGCGGCATACTGGTGGGCCACGAGGTCGCCAGGGCGCTGGACACGAAATGCATCTTCGCCGAGAAAGTGCAGGGAGACGGAGTGGACGCCACCGGCAAACCAAACACCGTCCTCGCCATGCGCCGCTTCTCGATCGCGCCCGGCGAACGCCTGGTGGTCGCGGAAGACGTGGTGACCAAAGGCGGACGCGTGCAGGAGACAATCGACCTCGTGAAAGCGGCCGGCGCCGAAGTGGCCGCCGTCGCCCTGCTGGTCGACCGCAGCGCCGGCAAGGTCACGTTCGGAGAAATCCCAATGTTCTCACTGATGCAGATGACGCCGCAGACCTGGACCGCCGCAGAATGCCCGCTCTGCAAGGCCGGAGGCCGGCCAGTCCATCCCGGCTCGTAACAGACGCCGCGCCTCGCCGCTAGTCGCCTATCTCCAACATCTCCTCCCGCGAGAACACCGAAGGGGTGTTGGCGGCGGCGGAACAAGGCGCGAGCTTATCCGGCGGCGGCGCAGCGAGCGAACGCGGCAGCGGCGTGACGTCGTATGGCGCGTCCCCCATCGGCGCCACGCCGAGACGCTCGCCGACGACGGCGACGCCGACGCATTCCTCTGGGACGGCAGAGAGAGAGAGATCCGCCCGCAGGGCGCTTATGCCCTCGTGCGCAGTCTTTATCGCGGAACGAGCGGCTTTGACCGCCGCGTCGGCCTGTTCGTCGGTGAGCGCGATCAGCGAACACAACGAGCGGCGCGGCGCGCGCACGGCAGCGCCATCCGCCTGGGATTTGAACGAAAGCGACGCATAGGGGAACACGAGCGCGACGCCAAGCGGCGCGAGCATCACGAGGACGAGAGCGTATATCTCGTTCCTGAGCGGGCGCTTCGGCCTGTATGCCGGCCGCTCGCGCGTCATTCCTCTTCCTCCGCGCCACGCCTTTCGGCGAACAATATCTTCTCGATGCCGCCGTTGCGCGCGGCTGCGGCCAGGCGCATTATTTCGTCTGCGGATACGCGGCTGTCGGCGAGGACGAGAAGCGTGCGCTCCTTGAGCTTGCCGGCGCGCTCGGAAAGCTGACTGCGGAAAGCGTCCATGGACTGTCCGTCGCCAAGGACAAACCGCGCATCGTCGAAGAACACGAGCGTCTCGCGGGCCATGGGCAGCATCAACGCGACGAGCGACGAACTCTCGCCTTCGCCGATGCCGGCGTCCGGGAGCTCGAACACGACGCCCTCGCGGATGGCCAGGGTGCCGCCCAGCAGATGCATCATGAGCAGGAGGACGAGGAACGTGACCCACGGCGCGGCGGCGACGAACGGGCGCAGCCATGCGATGTCATGGTGCGCGGAGAGCGCCGCGTCCCGCGAACCCCAGCCCCAGTTCGCGGTCCGCGTCACTGGCGCACCTCCCCCGCCTTGGGCTGCGGCTGGCGAGCGGCGAGCTGCGCCTCCGCGCTGACATAGCCGACGATGCTGGTCGCGGCGGCCTCCAGCTCGACCACTATGCGATCCATGCGGATGCAGAGCGAACCGTGCATTACGGAGATCGGGATGGCGACGGCGAGGCCGAGGGCGGCCGGGACAAGCGCCTCCATAGACGCCGTCATCAGCGCCGCCTTGGTGACGATCACGTCAGAATTGACGAGCACGACAGCCTTCATGAGACCGATCACGGCGCCGAGGAGTCCGAGGAGCGGCGCGACCTGGCCCATGATGGCGAGGGAGGCGAGGCGGCGGTTGAGTCTGCCGACCTCGGCCCTGCCCTGCGCATCGACGGCCTCGCGCAGCGCCCTGGCGCCGCCGCCGCTGTGGCGGATGGCGGTGGCGACGACGTTGGCGACTGGCACGGCGGTATCCTCGCATATCGCCAGCGCCTCGTCGGTGTTGCCGCGCGAGAGCACGTTGACGACGCCCTTTATGAAGTCCTGCCAGTCGATCTGCGCCCTGCGCAGCTCCATCAGATGCTCGAAGAACAGGACGACCGCCGCCACAGCGAGCGCGAGCAGTATCCAGAAGACGCCTCCACCGGTGATTGTCATAGGAATTTGCCTTTCGTCTGAATGCGGTCAAGCCGCTTTTCCGCCTCGTCGGCGGCGGGCACGTCCGACGCGATGACCAGTTCCAGGATGTGCATGGCCTGGAAATCCCTGCCTCTGCTTTCGTATTCGTCGGCGAGGCGGAAAGCGGCGCGGGCGAACGCGGCGCGGGCCTCGTCGTCAAAGGCCAACCCCTTCTGGCGGCCCTCGCGATACGCCAGCACAACGCCGGTGTAGTACTGGTCTATGGCCTCGTCCATGCGCTTGAGTTTTTCGAGGACGCGCCCCATCTTGAAAGAGACGGCGAGCCGCAGCCCAGGCGGCAGGGATTCGCCGAGGCGCAGCGCGCGGTAGGCGTCCAACGCCTCCCGGTATCTGGCGGCATTGTCGGCGCCCATGGCGAAGAGCGCGTCCGCCTTCAGGACTTCGGTCTTCAGCCGTTCCGACTGCTCCAGACCCTTCTCCATGAGTGCGCGTTCGAGCACCAGGACGGCCTCGTCGTAGCGGCCCAGCTCCATCAGCGCTTCGCCCTGGATAGCGAAAGCCCTCGCCTTCTCTGGCGAATTCGGGTAGCGGCCGACAAGGTGCGTGACGATCCGTATCGCCTGCCCGAAGTCGTTGGCGGCGAAAGCCGCCCTCGCCGCCCAGACGAGCGCGCCCGGCGCGCGAGGCGAATCCTGGGCCATGTCGGCGTAGGCGGAGAAGCGCGAGCCGCTCTCCTCCCAGCGGCGCGTGTTGAACGCGAGCTTGGCCAGCCAGAGGGTGGCTTCGGCGCGCGCGCCGGCGTCGCCCGTTCCGTCGGCGATGGCCTTGGCCTTGGCTTCCGCCTCCGCGTCGAGGCCCTGACCGTAGAGGCAGAGGGCCTGGAGGAAATTGGCGCGGTCGGCTTTGGAGGGGTCGCTTTCGGCGATGGACTCGAATATCTTCTGCGCGTCTGCGAAGCGATAGTCCCTGTAGAGTTCGCGTCCCTGCGCCTCCAGCTCGCGGCGGCGCACCACTTCCTTCAGGCGGCCCGCCGCCGGAGACTGCGGGTATTTCTCCAGGACCGCGCGATACTTGGCCATGGCCTCGTCGCCCCGCTGGCTGTCGGAAAGGACGTCGCCCTGCTCCAGGATCGCCATCGCCCTCTGGTCGTCGCCGGTGGCGGCATCCTCTGCGCGCGAGAAGGCCTCGAGCGCCTCCTCTGCGCGACCCAGGCGCAAAAGCGCCCATCCGCGCCCTTCCTGGACGCTGAAGACGTGCGCGGCGTCCGGCCAGATTTCCATCACGTCGCGGAATTCGTCTGCAGCCTGCTGCCAGGCCTCGCGGGAAAGGAACATGTCGGCCAGCGCGATGGCGGCGTCTCTGGCGCCTTCGGCGTCTGGCGAATCCTTGACGATGGCCCGTATGGTCTTCACTCCTTCGTCGAAGGAGTCCTTGGACTTGATGAGTAGTCTGCCCAGGCGGAGTCCCGCGAAGCGGCGGGTCTGCGCGTCCTGCGCCTTTTCCGCGGCCATGCGCAGCAGAGCGGCATCTGAGAGGTTGGCGGCAGCGACGGCGAAGGCGCGTCGCGCGACGTTCGTCGGCACGGCGATGTCGCGCCATATTTTCTCTGCGGCGGGCCTGTCGCCGGCCATGGCGAAAATGGAAGCCGCCGTCATTCGGGAATCGACATCCGCCGTCTCGAAACCGCTCTCCTTGACGAGCGCGAGCGCGAGCTCCTTGTCGCCCATGTCGGCGGCGAGGCGTGCGCGGAGCCTGGCGGCGAGGCGACGGAAATCCTGCGTCTCGAAAGCGGCGTCCGCGAGCATGGAGGCGGCCTTCTTCTTCTCGCCGCACTCCGCCAGCGCGAGTGCGCGATAGTAGAGGCATTCGTCGCCGCCGTCCTTGTCGTCATCCCGCCATGAGTCCAGCGTTTCCAGAAGCTCGCGCCACTTGCCCTCCCTCGCGAAACTCTCAAGCGTGACGCTCCTGACGTCGTCGCCGCTCTCGGCGGCGTGGGCCCTCGCCACGTCCCAAAGGCCGTCGCGCAACGCCTGGCGGGAAACGCCCGGCGCATCCGCCCACGCGGCGGCAGAAAGGAGGATGGCGGCCGCGGCGGCGAAAGCCCTCGCCTCGCCCGCCGGTGCGCCGCGAAGCGCCGCTCTGCGTTTCCCGTTGTTCATTGCGCCACTCTATATCTCTCCTCCGAGATAGCCCATCTCCGAGAGAATACGCTTGTTCTTCATCCAGTTCGGCTCCACCCTGACCCACAGCTCGATGGACACCTTCACTTCAAAGACGTCGCGCAGTTCGCGTTCGGCGGCCTTGCGCGCCTTCTTGATTATCTCCGCCCCCTTGCCGATGACAATCGGCTTCTGCGAGGCGCGATTGACGATCACGTCGGCCTTGACCGCCCACGACGCGCCGTTTTCCTTGATCTCCTTGACGCAGACGCCCAGTTCGTGCGGCACCTCCTGATGCAGGTGGCGCAGGAACTTCTCGCGTATCGCGTCGGCGATCGCGAGGCGCCGCGGATAGTCGGAGACTATGTCCTCCGGGAACAGCCTCTCGCCCTCGTCGGCCATCTCGAAGAGAGCGTCCAGGACTTCGCGTTCGCCGCCTTCCTCCACCGAGACCGCTTTCGCCCAGCGTATCTCCTGCTTTTCCGGAGCGGCCTCCTGCGGCTCGCCGGCCGCATCCGGCGCCACAGCAGACTCCTGCCAGGCGGCGAGGTATTCGGCTTCGTGGAACGGCGCCTTGTCGGCCTTGTTCAGCACGAAGAGCACCCTTTCCGGCCTTTCGCGGCGGATGCGCTGCATCCAGCCGACATCCTCCATCTGCGGCAGGACCGAAGCGTCGAAAAGCACACAGAGGATGTCGGCGCCCGCCGAAGAGCGGCGCGCCATGCGGTTCAGCAGCCTGCCAAGTTCGCCGACGGCCTTGTGGAGGCCTGGCGTATCGAGCAGCACGAGCTGACCGCGCGCGTCTTCGACTATTCCGCGCACGGTGTTGCGCGTAGTCTGCTCAACGGGCGAGACGATCGAGACCTTCTCGCCCACGAGCCTGTTGACGAGCGTGGACTTGCCAGCGTTCGTCCTTCCCACCACCGCTACGACTGCCGATTTCATCGCGAAGAGCCAATCGTGATTTCGCGCACCGCGCACCGCCCGCCGCGCAGCCCGCGGACAGCGGGCCGCACACGGCGCGCTCAGGGCACGGGGAACTGGAGCGCGAGCGCCTTGGCTTCGCGCTTCACGCGTTCCTGCACGGAGACGTCGGCTATGTTGTCGAGGACGTCGGCGATCCAGGTGCCGATCTTGATCATCTCCGGCTCCTTCATGCCGCGCGTGGTGACGGAAGCGGTGCCGACGCGGATGCCGCTGGTGCGGAACGGCGACTCGGCGTCGTAGGGGATCGTGTTCTTATTGACGACGATTCCAGCGGCGTCAAGCGCGGCCGCCGCCTCCTTGCCGGTGATTCCCTTGGTGCCCTTGACATCGACGAGGAAGAGATGGTTGTCGGTGCCGCCGGACACGATGCGATAGCCCCTGTCCTTGACGGTCTTGCACATGACGGCGCAGTTCTTCACCACCTGCTGCGCGTAACCCTTCCTCTCTTCGCCCATCCATTCGCGGAAGCACACCGCCTTGGCGGCGATTATGTTTTCGAGCGGCCCGCCCTGCATTCCCGGGAACACTGCGGAGTCGAGCGCCTTCGCCCACTTCTCCTTGCAGAGGACGAGTCCGCCGCGAGGTCCGCCGAGCGTCTTGTGGGTGGTGGAGGTCACGAAGTCCGCGTAGGGCACCGGCGAGGGGTGGGCGCCGCCCGCGACCAGGCCGGCGATGTGCGCCATGTCGACCATCATTATGCACCCCGCCTTGTCGCATATCTCGCGGATGCGCTTGAAGTCGATGATGCGCGGATACGCGGAGGCTCCGGTGAGCAGTATCTTCGGCTTGACCTCCAGGGCCTGGCGTTCGAGCGCGTCGTAGTCCAGCACCTCGGTCTCGCGGTCCACCGTGTAGGGGACTATGTTGTAGATCTTGCCGGAGAAGTTTACCGGGCTGCCGTGCGACAGGTGCCCGCCCTGGTCGAGCGAAAGGGAGAGTATGGTGTCGCCCGGCTTGATGGTGGCGAAATACACCGCCATGTTCGCCGCCGAGCCGCAGTGCGGCTGGACGTTGGCGTGGTCCGCGCCGAAGAGGCGGCAGGCGCGGGTGCGCGCGAGCTCCTCGGCGGCATCGACGGGCAGGCAGCCGGAATACCAGCGCTTCCCGGGATAGCCCTCGGCGTACTTGTTCATCAGCACGCTGCCCGCCGCCTCGCGGCAGGCGCGGCTCGAAAAGTTCTCGGACGCGATAAGGTTGATCTCGGTGTCTTCCTGCTCGGTCTGCGCGACGATCGTCGCGAACACCTCGGGATCGTCCTTCGCAAGGCCCGAAGCGTCGCTCAGGCGCATGGCGCGTTCGAGCTTCATGCGCCGCCTCGCATGGCGCTCGCTCATATCGACAGGAGTGGCTATGAACGCGGAGGCGATCTCGGCGGCGTATTCGGGCGACACCGCCGCGCCGCTCAGGCACAGGACGTTGGCGCCGTTGTGCTGGCGCGCAACGACGGCGGCATCCACCGTCTGGCACAGCGCCGCGCGGACGTTCTGGAAACGGTTCGCCGCCATGGAGACGCCTATGCCGGTGGTGCAGACGAGGATGCCGAAGTCCGCCTCGCCCTTCGCAACGGCAAGCGCGACCGTCTGCGCATAGTCGGTATAGTCGCACGCTTCACGCGTTTTGGAGCCGAAATCCTCGACTTTGGCCTTCGCCGCCAGTGCCGCGACGAGCGCCTGCTTCAACTCAAACCCTCCGTGGTCGGAACCTACTGCTATCTTCATCTTTTCTCCTTGATGAGCCGTTGCCGCATATTATACCATATTCCCTTTCCGCCACGCAACCCCCAACAATGCCGTTGCCGCCCTTTCATTATCTTCGAAATTGCAGAGCCGCAATGCCAGAATGCATATCATTGCACCTGTCGGCCGAAAGCAAGCGCCGTCCCAATGCTTTGCCGCGCCACCTAGAGCGCACGGCGAAATCCATATATAGAGAATCCATTCTCCATATATAGAGAAGCGCGACTCCATATATAGACAATCCACCGCCCCCGTCGTCACGTTGCGCCGCGATAGCGCATCAACTCGTAACGCGTCAAAGGAGATGGCACCCGCGCACAGGCGCGAGTGCCATCTTGGCCGCCCAAAACCATGCGAAAGCATCGGAAATCGGGCAGATTGCGGCAAAAAGAGAATTATTCCGTCGGCCGGATGATGAAGGCGAGCGAATAGTCTCTGGCACCGGCCGGCATGAACTCTGCATGGGGAGTGCGCCCCCAGCTGTTGTCGCCGCCCACGCCCATCTGCACGGCGTCGATATTGACGGTGAGGAAGTTGCGCTCGCGCAGTTCCTCTACGTGCATTGCGTTTTCAAGGTCTTGCTGCGTCCATGGCCAGACGTTGAAACCGAAGCGCGCGCCGTCGAGCGTCTCGATGACGGTGCTGTCGATCGTCAGCTTCGAAACGTCCGTACGGTAGCCCTGCTCGCACGGGATGATGTAGTTGTTGGGGTTGAGTTCGGCGACGGACATGGAATACCAGCCATGCGGCGTGGCGGAGGTGCGGTCGGCGTAGTTCTCGTACGGGCCGCGGCCTTCCCAGGATACGAGGCTGGAGGAAGAACCGGGCAGCGTGAATGTGAGGCCGATGCGCGGCGGCACGGGGAGTCCGTCAGGGATGGAGACCCTCCATTTGACCAGCGTGGCGCCTCCCGGCATGGAAACGCACTCCAAATGAGACTTGCATCCCTTCGGCAGTTCTCCGGACTCCGTGGCCTTCTTCCAGACGGCGCACTTCGCGGGCATCTTCCATCCCCTGTCGTTGTCGGTGGGAGCGCGCCAGAAATTCGGCTTGACCTCAAGCGGCACGTCCGGGAAGCGCGAGGCGACCGCCTTGGCTTCGTATGCGCCTGGATGCGGGTTGCGCAGGGCGTCGAACACGCCGTTGCAACAGAAGTTGCCCTGGTTGGGCGCGTCGCCGAAATCGCCGCCGTAGGCGAGGCGGCGCGAACCGTCGGGCATCGTCTGCCAAAGGGCCTGGTCGGCGAAGTCCCAGATGTATCCGCCCTGCGCGGACGGGTATCTGGCCACGTTCTCCCAGTAGTCGATGAAGGAGCCGTTGGAGTTGCCCATCGCGTGGGAGTATTCGCAGAGGATGGCCGGGGCGCGGTGCGCGGGGTTCTCCACGTATTCGGCGATGCGCTTGGCCGGGGCGTACATCGGGCAGTAGATGTCGGTCCACTTGGAGTCGTGGGCCTGCTCGTACTGGACGGGGCGCTTCTGCGGATCGAGCGACTTCATCAGCGAGTAGAGCTTCTCGAACGCCGGGCCCATGTCGCTTTCGTTGCCCATCGACCACACGATGATCGAGGGATGGTCACGGAAGACCTCAACCATGCGGCCGCCGCGTTCGAGGTGGGCGTTCTGCCACTCGGGGAGCTTGGCAAAGGTGTTGGTCTTGTTGTATCCCATGCCGTGGCTTTCGATGTTCGCCTCGCAAGTGACGTAGATGCCGAACTTGTCGCAGAGGTCGTACCAGTGCGGGTCGTCCGGATAGTGGCAGGTGCGCACCGCGTTGAAGCCGAACTCCTTGAGCGCCTGGACGTCGCGCAGCATCTCGTCGTGGGTCATCGCGTAGCCGCCTTCCGGCGAAATCTCGTGGCGGTTCACTCCCTTGACGAATATGCGCCGACCGTTCACCTTCAGCACCCTGTCTTCGATCGCAACGGTGCGGAAGCCCACGGAGCGCGCATACCAGTCGCCCTTCACGCAGAACGCGACCGTGTAGAGCGCGGGATTGGCGGGGCTCCACGGCTCGAACGGAGAAATCGTCTGTTCGTGGACGGTCTCGCCCTTCTCGTCGCGGACGGTCACGCGGCCGGAAGAGGCGTCCGCCTCCACCGTGAAGTCGCGCAGGCCGTCCTGCCTCTCCGCGACAAGCCAGACGTCGCGGAAGATGCCCGAAAGCCGCCAGAAGTCCTGGTCTTCCAGATAACTGCCGTCGCAGAACTTCCTCACCGACACGCGGATGGTGTTCTTCTCGCCCGGCTTCGCCAGGAAAGGCGTGATGTCGAATTCCGCCGGGAGGCGCGCGTCTTCGCTGTAGCCGACCTCGCGGCCGTTCACGAAAAGCGTCATCGCGCTGGACACGCCGCCGAAGTGCACCGTCACGCGGCGCCCCTGCCAGTCTTCGGGGATCGCGAACTCCCGCTCGTAGGTGCCCACGGGGTCGGGGTAGCGGTTGATCGTCCAGTCAGGATGCTCGGGGACTTCACCGGATGCGACAGGCGGGCGTATGGCGAAGGGATAGACGTGGTTGGAATAGAGCGGAGGATCGAAGTCGCCCTGGAGCTGCCAGCAGCCCGGCACGGCGATGCGCGCGCGCTTTTCGCCCTCGCCGGCCTTGCCGGAAACCCACGTGAAGTCCCACTCCCCGTTCAGCGACAGCAGGAACGGCGAGGCCGTGCGCGGGCTTTCAAGCGCGGCGATGCTTTCCGCCGTCGCCTTGTCGGCGCAGGGCACGACGATGCTTCGCGCCGGAAGGCGGTTGATCGCGTTCACTTCAGGGTCTTCCCACGGCGGCGCGGCGAAGACGCTCCCGCACAGTATGCAGACGGTCGACACGGTCATGCAGGTTGTTTTCATATTGGTTCTCCTTTTAATTAATACAAACTGCCGCTGGTTGCGGAATGGATGCGCCGGGGCGCGGCGGCGCGTCAGCCCGCCAGCCCCTGCTGGCGCAGCAGCGCCGCAGCCGTAGGCGCTCGGCCGCGGAAGCGCCGGAAAACGTCGAACGCGCTTTCGCCGCCGCCCAGGGCCAGAACCGTCTCGCGGTAGCGCGCCCCCATGCGGCGGACGGCCTCGTCGTCGTCCAGCCCGGCTTCCTCAAACGCCCCGTAGCAGTCGGCGCTCATGACCTCGGACCACTTGTAGCCGTAGTAGCCTGCGCTGTATCCGCCGGCGAAGATGTGGGTGAAGGAGTTGAGGAAGATGTCGCCGGGCACCATCGGCACTCCGAAATGCGAGAACGTGGCGTCCTTCACCGAGTTCGCGTCGGCCCGCGCGCTTTCGTCGCCGCCGTGCAGCAGCATGTCGGTCTTGGCGAACGCCAGCTGGCGGCGGCAGATCGAGGCGGCGCGGAAATTCTTCGCCGCCTTGACCTTGGCCTTGAGATCGGCGGGCACGGCGATGCCCGTCCTGTCGTCAAGGCACCAGTTCTCCATGAATTGCGACGCCACCTCGACGGCGTCCCACTCCACGAGATTGATGCCCGCGGCGTCCTCTTCGTCCACGCGCGTGAGCATGCACTGGAGGGCGTGGCCGAACTCGTGGAAGAGAGTCTCCACCTCGCGGAACGGCATGAAGCAGCGCCCTTCGGCGTCAGGCGCCGGGAGATTGAGGGCGACGAGCGCCAGAGGCAGCTCGCCGCGCCTCGCGCTGCGATTGCGAAACTCGTTCATCCACGCGCCGCCGCGCTTGAGACCGTTGCGGACGTATGGGTCCACGTAGAAGTGGGCGATCGTCTCGCCCTGCTCCTTGACACGGAAGAAACGGACGCTCTCGTGCCAGGTCTGCGGCATCTCGCCGGGCGCCGCCTCCTCGACATCGATGTCGAAAAGCGTCTTGGCCAGGCGGAAAAGGCCCGTCAGGGTCGTCTCGAACTCGAAATGGCGCTTCAGCTCCTCCTCGCTGTAGGAGTAGCGGCTCTCGCGCAGACGCTCCGCGCAGTAGGCGAAGTCCCACGGCTCGAGGGACGAAAGACCGGCGTCGACCGCCGCTAGCTCCGCGTCCTCGGCGGCCGCCATCTTGGCGGTCGCCGCGTCCAGCTCGTCGATCATGGCGAACACGGCCTGGACCGACGGCGCGCACTTTGTCGCCAGCGACAGCGCGGCGTAGTCGCCAAAGCCGAGGATGCCCGCCATCTCGGCGCGAAGCGCGAGTATCTCGGCGATTCGCGCCGTGTTCTCCGGGGCGCGGTGCGCCCTCGCCGTGCACAGGATTTCGCGGACTTCGCGGTCGGCGCAGTGCTTCATCGTCTGCGGATACTCCGCGTCGTCGATGGTGTAGGTCTTGCCGCCCTTCTCGTGCCGGAACGCCTTCGTGGCGTCCAGCACGGCGTTCGAGAAGTCCGTGGAAAGCTGCGCGAGACGCGCCTGTATCTCGTTGAAGCGCGTCTTCTTCGCGTCGTCCAGCGCGACGCCTGCGAGCTCCGCGCTCTGCACGGTCTTCTCCAGTATGCGGCGGCGCACGGAGTCCGTCTCCGACGCCGCCAGCCTTCTGGCCGCTTCGTATATCTTGCGGGACTGCCCCACCCGCAACGAGAACTCAACGATGCGCGGCTGGAACTCCTCTTCGAGCTTGCGCCAGCCTTCGGAGTTCATCACGCCGAGCATGTGCGAAATCTCGCCCCAGAGGCGCCAAAGCTCGCGGGTGGCGTCGTCAAGCCGCCACACGAGTCCCTCGAAAGAAGATGCGCCGTCGCGCTCCAGCGCGGCGACGCCGCGCTCGGCCTCCTCCAGGAGCGCGGGGAGGCGCGCCGCGGCGGAGGCGGGCGTCAGCTCCGCCCACTTCGGGAAATCGAGCCTCATCACACGCCCTTCCTGTCGCAGAGCGCCGAGACGAACAGCGCCTTTATGGTGTGCATCCTGTTCTCGGATTCGTCGAACACCTTGGAATACTTGGACTCGAAGACTTCGTCCGTCACCTCCAGCGCGCCGGTGTCCTTCGTCGCCTCCGTGTTGGAGTCGTGGAAGGCCGGCAGGCAGTGCAGGAACATGAGCTTGCCGTCGAGGTTGCCGGTGGCGCGCATCAGATCCATGTTTATCTGGTAGGGGCGCAGCAGCTTTATGCGCTCGGCCGTCTTCGCCTCCTCGCCCATCGACACCCACACGTCGGTGTAGAGGACGTTCGCGCCGCGAACCCCCTCCGCCGGATCGTCGAACACGCGGATGTCGGCGCCGTTGCGCCTGGCCACCTCCTCCGCCTCGGCCAGGATCTTCGCGTCCGGCCAGAGTTCGCGCGGAGTGCAGCAGACGTAACGGATGCCCGCCTTGGCGCAGCCCATCATCAGGGAGTTCGCCACGTTGTTGCGCCCGTCGCCCACATACGCCACGGTGCAGTCGTCGAGCGTGCCGAAGGTCTCCTTGATCGTCAGGAGGTCGGCAAGTATCTGCGTCGGATGGTAGTCGTCGGTGAGGCCGTTCCACACCGGCACGCCGGAATAGCGAGCCAGATCCTCGCACGTGCGCTGCGAGAAACCGCGGAAAAGGATGCCGTCGTATATGCGGCCCAGGACGCGCGCGGTGTCCTTCACGCTCTCCTTCTTCCCGAAGTGTATGTCCGGGCGCGTCAGGTACTCGGCGCCGCCGCCTTCGTCGCGCGCCGCGATGATAGACGAATTGCGCGTGCGCGTGGACGACTTCTCGAAGATGAGCGCGATGTTCTTCCTGTGCAGCAGGTCGCCGCGCACGCCGGCGCGGCGGCGCGCCTTGAGCTGCCCTGCGAGATCCACCAGGTTCAGCATCTCCTCGTCGGTGAACGACGTCAGGCGCATGAGGCTGCGCCCGCGCAGACTGTCCATCCAGTTGAGCATTGTCCAAGAACTCCTTTCTCTTGCGCTACAGTTCCGCCTTGAGCCTGGCGAGGAACGCTTCGATCGTCATCGCGCCCAGGTCGCCGTCGGAGCGCGAACGCACGGAAATCGTGCCGGCCGCCTCGTCGCGCGGCCCCACGACGATCTGGTATGGCACCTTCTGGATCGTCGCCTCGCGTATCTTGGCGCCCAGCTTCTCTGCGGAGGTGTCCACATCGACGCGGAAGCCGGACGCCTTGAGCTCGCCCTGCACCTTCTTGGCGTAGGCAAGCGCCTTGTCGCTGATCGGCAGCACGCGCACCTGCTCCGGCGCGAGCCACAGCGGGAACGCGCCCGCGTAGTGCTCGATGAGGATGCCGAAGAAACGCTCGATGGAGCCGAGGAGCGCGCGGTGCACCATGTAGGGCTGGTGCTCCTTGCCGTCGTCGCCTATGTAGGAGAGGTTGAAGCGCTCCGGCAGGTTGAAGTCGAACTGCACGGTGCCGAGCTGCCAAGGACGGCCGAGCGCGTCCTTGATCTTCATGTCGATCTTCGGGCCGTAGAAGGCGCCGCCCCCCTCGTCAACCTCGTAGGCCATCCCTTCCTGGTCTAGGGCGTCGCGCAACGACTGCGTGGCCTGCTCCCAGCGGGCGGGATCGCCAACCGCCTTCTCCGGCTTGGTGGAAAGGTATGCCTGGATGTCGTGGAAGCCGAATTTGCCGAGCATGCTCTTCGCGAACTCCACGGTCGCCTTGACCTCCTGCACGATCTGCTCGGGCGTGCAGAAGATGTGCGCATCGTCCTGCGTGAAGCCGCGCACGCGGAAGAGCCCGTGGCGCACGCCGTCCTTCTCGTAGCGATAGACGGTGCCAAGTTCCGCGTACCTGAGAGGCAGGTCGCGGTAGGAGCGCTTCTTGAACTGATAGACCTGGATGTGGAACGGGCAGTTCATCGGCTTGACGTAGTAGTCCTGCACGTATGCGTCGTCGCCGCTGCCTTCCTGCACTTTCATCACCGGAAACATGCCGTCCTTGTAGAACGAGAGGTGGCCAGACGTCTCCCAGAGGTTGGACTTGCCGACGTGCGGCGTGTAGATTATCTCGTAGCCGGCCTCGTAGTGCTTCCTGCGCCAGTATTCCTCGATGGCCACGCGCACGCGCGCCCCCCTCGGGAGCCAGTGCGCCAGACCCGGCCCGACCTGCTCCGTGATCGTGAAGAGCTCGAGCTGCTTGCCGAGCACGCGGTGGTCGCGCTTCTTCGCCTCCTCCTCGCGGGCGAGCATGGCGTCAAGCTCCGCCTGGTCCTTCGCCACGATGCCGTAAACGCGCTGGAGCATCTTGTTCTTTTCGTCGCCACGGTAGTAGGAGCCTGCGACGCGGGTGAGCTTGACCACGCCGATCTGCGCGGAATGCTCCACGTGCGGGCCCCGGCACATTTCGACGTAGTCGCCCACCGTGTAGGTGGAGATGTCCTCGCCATCCGGGATGTCGGCCA